>CAVKNR010000009.1:0-18988 GCA_963657575.1 Sodaliphilus sp. | reverse complement strand
CGCAACGCGTTGCGCTGAGTCCTGAGGCTGTTGCAATGAAAATGAGAATCAAGGGTCCCAGGAAAACCCGTAAGTAAGAGATTCAACCCAAAAAAGTCCTTGCATCAAAGAAAGTCTTCCCCTATAGTACTACCTCGTCACGGGGGCGTAGCTCAGCTGGGAGAGCGCTTGACTGGCAGTCAAGAGGTCAGGGGTTCGATCCCCCTCGTCTCCACCATCGTGAATGCAAAGGCCTTCGGTATTCCGAAGGCCTTTTTTCACGCCAAAACACCACGTGCTGCAAACCCCACCTACGCCAACAAAAAGTTGCACAATTAATTTCCCATGTCTGTACATAGTTTGTTAGACAAGCGCAATTACCAGTGCAGCTTGCTGCTCCATTTGGGCTTCAGGAACGTCTCTAATCACCGCTTGCAGCCCAATAACCTGCACCAACGTGAACAACATCCCAAAACAACTCCCTTAAGCACGCCAAATGAACGATATGTTGTCCGACGCAACCCAAATCAGTTTCGCTAGCAGCTTGTGCTAGGATAACTAACGTTACATGAGTTCAACTGTGCTCATGGCTTCAGCAAGTCACAAAGCGCAGGGTCGATCAGCATCCGGCCGTAACGGCGGTGCCAGAAACACCATGAGCTCCAATAAAGAAGTCATGCGACGTTATTTATTTGCATTGAAGTAATTCAAAGATGTAAATAGGTTTTTTGCATGCTAAAGCGTAGCAGTTCTGCAGCTGTTTACGTGCAGTCTAGTTTTGCACCCGCTTGACTGGATTTCACGTAGCCAGCTGAGGTTGTTGGTGTATTTGCGATACACCAACAACCTCAGCGCTGCTTCTATACATACCGTTCACGGTGGGACAGAGCCACGTGCTTGTCTGACTGGGCTCAGGGTTTGAATATGGAGCGCCTTCGCGCACAAGCGCCCTGGCGAAGCCATACCCAAACCCCGTGAGCCACACGTAAGACAGCAAGGGGGTGGTGCTCGTGTGGTATGTGATCCAGGTCATTAACGGTCGCGAAGATGTAATGCGCGAGCGCATCGAGCGCATGGTGCCGGCTGGCACCATGCAGGAGCTCTTTTATCCCCAATTTCAAACCGAGATTAAGGTACACGGTGAATGGGTCAATACGACCAAGCCGCTCTTTCCCGGTTATCTTATCTGCGATACTGCAGATCCACGCACCGTGCAACAGTATCTGCTGCGCATGGACGACTTTGCCCGGGTGCTTGCCCAGGACGGTCAGTTTGTGCCGCTGGCAAAAGAAGAGGCTCAACTCATAAGCAGCTTTACGCATAGGGGAGACCGCGTAGTGCCCATGAGTGAGGCCCTAAAAGACGGCGCCCAGGTCGTAGTAACCGCTGGTCCGCTACTGGGCCACGAAGGCCTCATCAAAACCATTAACAGACGCAAGAGCACTGCTTATTTGGAGCTCGACCTGTGTGGCCGACGCGTGACTACGCGCGTTGGCCTTGCCGTGCTTTCAAACGAGCAACGTGCCATGCGAAGCCTCAAAAAGGCGATCGCCTAGCTTCTGGCGATTGCCGCTCAAACCAAGGAGGACCTTCTGGTCAGGGACGTAGCGTTGGAAGAGAACGTGTTGAGTAAAACAGAATATGTAAAGGATGCGCCCGTGGATGCGGCACTGATTGATCAAGTTAGGGATTGGCGGGCTGACTCTGAAACTCCTGTTGCTACGGAGTTTCCTCTCCCCGTTGAGAACCCTGCTCCAGCGCAAGGCTTCGTTGCGACAGGAAGCTATAGGGCGCCTGCTGCCGATCCCAACGCTGCTGCCCCCAGGAAAGGTGGGCCAGGCTACTTTGCCTTCAAGCGAGCCTTCGACATCGTATTTTCTGCTGTGGTCTGCGCGGTGTTGGCCGTCCCCGTTGTAGCTGCATGCGTTGCCATTGAGATTGACTCTCCCGGCAAACCGTTTTTCCGCCAAAAGAGAGTCGGTAAAGGCGGTAAGCCTATCTATATTTTCAAACTCCGCACCATGGTTTCTGATGCTCACGAGCACCCAGAGAAGTACATGACTCCTGAGCAGTTGGCACAATGGCGGCGTGAGCAGAAGGTCGACAATGACCCGCGCATTACGCACGTGGGCCGCTTTCTTCGGCACACTTCGCTCGATGAGCTGCCGCAGTTCATCAACGTACTTACGGGCGATCTATCCGTCATTGGACCAAGGCCTGTGACACTCGAGGAGACCTTCGAGTACGGTGACGCCCGCGACGAAGTGCTTGCATGTAAGCCTGGCATTACTGGCTGGTGGGCAGCGACAGATCGCAACGACTCAACGTGGGGGAGCGGTCAGCGTCAGGCACGCGAGCTCTTCTATGTAAGACACCAGTCGTTCGGTCTTGACGCTCGCGTGTTTGTAAAGACCTTCAAGGCGATGAGGAAGGGTAAGTAGATGGGTCGCCCCTCATTCAAGGAATCAAAAACAGCCGTCGTGATTATTGCCTGGAACTCGGATCATTTCATCGGTGCATGCGTTGAATCGGCGCTTTCTCTAAGATGTCGAACCCTTGATGTTTGGGTTGTGGACAACGGCTCGAGTGACTCCACGCCCGATATTCTTTCAGCTCTTGCTAAGGACGATAAAAGGCTACACGTTATCTCTGCTGGTAGAAATCTCGGTACAACGGTGTCTCGTAACTTAGTTTTGAAGCAGTTGAGCGTTGATACCGATTATATTTGCATTCTCGATTCTGATACCGTCGTGAACCAGTCGGCCTTTGAGTGTTTGGCGGCAGTGCTTTCTGATAGCTCTGTCGGGGTTGTCGGGCCCACGATGATTAACTCCTCCGGCGAGACACAGCTCTCCGGTAGGGCCTTGCCCACTTTGCCTATTAAGCTTGCGAAAGCATTTCCCTTCGGTGAATTTGCACAAAAGGCCGCTGATTTAGAGATTCCAGGTACTTCAGTTGTACGAGGCCTGCAAGACGTTGGCTATTTACTTTCGGCTTGTTGGTTTATCCCGCGCGAGACTCTTGAAGTCGTAGGTTATTTTGATGAAAAGATATTCTATGCACCCGAGGATGTCGATTGGTGCTTGAGATGTCATGAGTCAGGGCTTCGTGTCGTTCGTTGCCATGAGGCTTACATCGTGCATGAATATCAACGCCTTTCGCATAAAAAGCTTTTTAGTAAAACTAATTTTGAGCATATTAAAGGGCTTTTATATTACTTTGCAAAACATCGTTATCTGATTAAGGCCCCGGAGCTGCAGAAAGGCCCATTTAATGCTTAGTAGGGATCATATTTTCTTTTACATAGATGCCTTGGGCTGTTCTTGCCTTGGGGGTAATTTATGAAATATCTTTCACGCGTTCTCGCGTCAAAACATCGTTCTGATGGAATTCATGTCCTTTGTTATTCTGAAGCTTGGGGGCAGGGCGGTGTTGAGACGTTCCTAATGTCGATATTTCGACGTTGGCAGGGTAAGGGATTCTATTTTACGCTTTTCTCCTGCTGGGACTGGAACCTTGCGCTAGATGCTGAACTCGAGGCATTGGGGATTGATCGTTTCACAGTTTTCCCCGACAGCAAGCCCGGGCAGGTGAAGCGCCTTTGCGAGGGCTCTGCTGCTTTCGGTGCGTTAATCAACGAGATTCGTCCCGACGCCGTCTACGTTAACACCATGAACGGGATGGGCTTCCTTTATTCCGAGGTCGCACAGAAACACGGCGTTCCTGTGCGAGTGGTGCACTCGCACAACTCGGCCTTCGGGTCAGGGCAGGCTGTCGTCAAGGCCGTCATGCACAGCTTCGGCAGGGCCGCGTTCGGCGGTAGCGCCACTGTTCGCCTCGCCTGCTCCGCCGACGCAGGGCATTACCTCTTCGGTGCCCGCCCCTTCGAGGTCGTGAACAACGGCATCGACACTTCGCGCTTTGCCTTCGACCCTGCTGCTCGCACCGAGATTCGCTCGCGTTTCGGCATTCCACAAGACACGGTGTTGTTCGGCAGCGTGGGTCGCATCGCAGAGGCGAAAAATCCGCTTTTCCAGATAAGGACTTTCGCCGAGGTCTTACGCGCCGTGCCCGGTGCTTACTACCTGATGGTGGGTGACGGCGATATGAAGGGCCAGGTTAAAGCGTTGGTTCGGGAACTCGGTATCAATGACAGAGTGATCATGCCTGGCTACCTTCCCGATCCCGCCCCCGTTTACTCAGCCCTCGATTGCTTCCTTATGCCCTCCTTATTCGAAGGCCTTGCCATTGTGTGCATTGAGGCTCAATGCGCGGGATGCCGCATTGTGTGCTCCGAGGCTCTCCCTCCTGAGGCCCATGTATCTGATGCCGAGGCCTTGCTGCCGCTTTCCGCCGGTGAGCGAGCATGGGCTGAGAAGGCAGTCGAGATGTCGTACATGGATGTTGACAGGCCTGCGTACGCTGCGTCGGTGCGTGAGGCAGGCTTCGATGCCGATGACACTGCTCGAATAGTTGCTGGAGTTCTAATAGGAGGTAAAAATGCCTAATTATTTGACCCCAAACGAAGTTAAGGCAGAGGAGCTCGCAATGCTTGTCGAGTTCGGGGACCTTTGCAAGAGGGAGGGGCTTAGATACTCGCTCGCTGGCGGCACGCTGCTGGGTGCGGTGCGTCATAAAGGATTCATCCCTTGGGACGATGATATCGATGTGTCCATGCCACGTCCCGATTTTGATAGTCTGGTCGCACTTGCGCGCTCAGGGGCTTTGCCGATAAACCGTTCACTTGAACCTTATTCGGGCAACTGGGGACATCCGGTTTTTCTGAAATACATTAATCGCAATATCGCTGTGGATGCCCATTACGAGAACGGGGAAGGCTTTCTCTGGATGGACGTTACTCCCGTCGAGGGGCTTCCCGCCGACGAGAAAGAGCTTGCTCGCATATACAAGCGAGCTGGTAGGCTCCAACGGATTCTCATGTTCTGCAAAGCAGACTCTAAGGAAGGAAAGACACGGCTGAAACGCGCTTTTAAACGACTATTTGTGCCTGTTGCAAATGCTGTAGGGGCTTTCGACCGCTCGCTCTCCAAGCTGGACGATCTGGGAAGGGGATGCGTTTTCGGGAGCACCCCTTGGGTTGGCTGCACAGTATGGGGTCTATACGGAACGGGCGAGCGATACTCCTACTCGGGCTGGGAAGAAACTGTTCAACTCGAATTTGAGGGACAGAAGCTTAACGCGATTTCCTGCTGGGATGCTTATCTTTCGGGTCTCTACGGCGACTATATGCAGCTGCCACCCGAGGACAAGCGCATAACGCATGAGATTAAGGCATGGAGAACCAATGATACTGAAAAATAAAGATACCTCAGTGACCGCCGTAATATTCGCCGGCGGTGTCGGGACGAGAATGCATTCGAAGGACCTTCCGAAGCAGTTCCTTCGCATACATGGCAAGCCGATAATTGCGTGGACTATAGGCGTCTTCGAGAAGACACCTTGCATCGACAATGTCGTTGTTGTGTGCAATGCCAACTGGCTCGACTACTGCCAAAGCATTATTAGCGAGTTCAGTCTGAACAAGGTAAGAGCCGTTGTCGCTGGTGGCGAGACGGGTCAGCTCTCCATCCACAACGGCCTTTTGGCCGCAGCGAAACTATCCGACCCGAAGAAGACGGTAGTACTCATTCACGATGGCGTTCGTCCTCTCATCGATGCAGGCACCATCGAGCGCAACGTGGCCTCGGTGGAGGAGTTTGGCTCCTCCATCACATGCGTTAAGGCGAAGGAGACTATCTTGGTTAAAGCCGACGACGGAGTAGAGATCGTCCCACGTGAGAACGTGTTGCTGGCTCGTGCCCCGCAGGGATTCTGGTTGAGCGACATCCTGGCCGCACATAAAATGGCACTTGACGCGGGCGAAACTGGCTGCATCGACTCTGCAACAATGATGAAAGCGCAGGGAAATGACTTACACCTAATCGTTGGGCCCGATGAGAACATAAAGATAACCACTCAAGACGACTACTATTCGATGCGCTCCATCCTTGATTCACGCGAGAACAACCAGCTATATGCAGAGGGGGAAGATGAATAATGGGTGCATACGGGATAAACAACACCCTTGAGGCAGACTTCGCAGGAATAGATCGTGAGCTGATCGCCACCTTATCGGGTAAAGTCCTTGCCGTCTCCGGCGCCACAGGGTTCTTGGGGTCCCTGCTCGCTCGTCTCGTTATTTGGGCCAACGACAAGCTAGGATTGGGCACGAGACTAATCTTGTGTGTTCGTAACGCCGCTAAACTCGACGTCATCATGCCCGGAATTGCCGCTAGGGAGGATGTTACTGTCGCAGTAGTTGATTTCTCCGAGCCTTGTGCGGCTCTCAGCATAGACTTCGACTGTCTTGTCCACACTGCCGCCATTACCACTTCGAAGGTTATGGTTGAGCGTCCTGCAGACGTAATTAACATTATGATCAACGGCACGAGATGGGCACTCGAAAGTGCATGCATGAATTCGAAGTCGAAAGTACTCTTCTTATCCTCCATGGAGGCCTGTGGTAGCTTTGACGATGCCGTGGACGTATACGAGGGTACGATGGGTGCTATCGATATGGGCTCGGTACGATCTTGCTATCCCGAGGGCAAGCGGCTCGGAGAACTGATGTGTCTTGCTTATGCAAAGCAATTTGGCATCAACGCCGTGGCTGGACGACTCGCCCAGACCTTCGGAGCGGGGATTCTGCCGACCGAAGGTCGCGTCTTCAAACAGTTTGCCTCGAGTGCCATGGCTGGTGAGCCAATCGTGCTCCATACGGACGGGATGAGCGAAGGCAATTACGTGTATTCGACCGACGCTCTCTCAGCTATTCTTTTGCTCTTATCCAAGGGCATCTCTGGGGAGACCTACAACATTGCGAATGAGGCATGCCACTCAACGATCCGCGGCATGGCAGAGATGGTGGCAGAAAGATTCGGAGGTGACCATTGTAGCGTTGTAATCGAAGGAAAAGACTCCTCACAGTTCGGATACGCTGCACCTACGAAGATGACGCTGCGCTCGAACAAACTTCGCGCGCTTGGTTGGGAACCGAAAGTTAATTTAGATGAATCTTACCGCAGATTGATTGGTTTTTTAGCTGATAGTAACAGCAATTGTTAGCTAATCTAATTTAACTATTTATAACAGTTCCAGTTGTGTTTTCGGTTCCGGACGCCATTAGTGTCCGGAACCCGGTATTGTTTAAAATTGGGATCTTAATGATAAGCACTATGAAATCCAATAAACCTCGTGTTTTAGTTTCAGGAGTTGGGACACGTTTTGGTGGTACTGAGACCGTAGTGAGCCGCTATATTGGCGCTTTGTCTGAAAAATATGCTTTCGACACTATTAGCTCAAGACCATATCAACAAGTCGAGTACTCAATGGGAGACAATAGAATCATCAATATACCGGGGTGGAAAGAAAAGCCCATTGAACATATAACCCGACTTCGCCGCTTATTTTACGGGCATGGAACTGAATACTGTGCTTTTTGGCATAATGCAAACTCTTATTGGAATATTGAAACAATTGAGCTTGCGGCTAAGGCGAATATTCCTGTTAGGATTTGTCATTATCATTGTTCACAAGCACTGGGCGGGCCAGCGAAAAGGTTTTCCACCTGGGCACTTAGAAAACATGTTGCGAATTTAAGCAATGTTTTACTCGCCTGTTCCCAGGAGGCTGGGGAATACGCGTTCCCTGGTCATACTTTTGACATTTTAAATAATGCTTTTGATGTTTCCTTATTTTCATATCAGGAAACAAACCGTCTTTCAGTTCGAGCTGAACTTGGTTTAAGGGATAGTTTCGTCATCGGCCATGTTGGACGGCTTTCATCAGTGAAGAATCAGATATTGTTGGTTCGTTCTTTACCCGAAATTATTAAATTAAGAGCTAATGCAATGCTGGTGCTAGTGGGTGAGGGCCCCTCAAAAGAATTAATCATGGAAGAGGCGCGATCTCTTGGTGTCGAAAGCCATTTGGTTCTTACGGGGCCTCGCATGGATGTAGCCTCTCTTCTGTCCGCATTTGACGTGTTTGCTTTTCCCTCGGTATTCGAAGGGCTCGGCATGGCTGCGGTCGAGGCGCAAGCAAATGGATTGCCCTGTGTGATTTCTGATCAGGTGCCTCGAGCTGTTGCCGTCTCAGACTCAGTTTGTTTTCTACCTCCAGAAAACCCCTCTTTGTGGGCTGACACGCTCTGTGCCTTTGATCGTTCTTCCTTTTGCCTCAAACCAAATTTAATAAATAGATTCGATATCAATAAAGAGTCATTAAAACTTGCGGAATATTTCAAAGGCTCCAAGCCCGGATTCGGTGACTAGGATACATCATCATCCTTAGACCTTCTTGCATTAGAACTAAGCGGCAAATTAAATAATTTTGCATTGCATATTATGCCGGACTGTAATTTGAGCAGTTCTTTTTGAAACAGGTGATTTAGATTGTCAAGGTTAAAGGTCGATGAAGCTCTATATTACTTTGCATTTGCCATCTTCTCTATTCAATGCGCAATCGAACGTACGACATTTACTGAGATTCTTTTCATCCCAATAGATGAATTTACTTCACTTACTCAGGCTCTCATAGTATTCTCTCTCATCTCGAAATACATCATGCAGAGAGCATCATTTAAATGCTGGGCATTCTCGTTAGCAATTGTTCTTATAAGCTTCATTTCCTGGCGTCAATCGGGTGAAAGCTCGTTATTTTGGGCTTCTATATTTATAGTCTGTGCAAACAACGTAAGGATCCGACCCCTTGCAAAAATTGCATTAACCGTATCCTTTGCTACTCTTATTATCACAATATTATCTGCCGGTTTCGGAGTTATCGAGAATAAAGTATTTGTTCGCGGTGGAATCACTCGATATGCCCTGGGATTTAACCATCCGAATGCATTAGGCCTATATCTCTTTAATGCGTGCGTTGCTTTTTCCGCGCTTCGCTTCGGCAAGAATCCTATACCCGATTTCGGTTTAATTGCTGTTTCTATTTTAATCAATTTAACTTTTGCCGACTCACGAACTTCTGCACTCCTCTTAGTTTTACTGGCAATATTCTTGACCATTTTTTTCTTTGTGAGAACAGACAGATTGCGTAAAAAGGTATTAACCTATTTCCTTGTGGCTGTATTTATAGTTATTATCGTAAGTGCATACTTAATGATTGCCTATGATCCTTCCAATCCTATTCAATTTGAACTTAATAAACTGCTTTCTGGTAGGCTGAGGCTTGCAAATGGTTATTTCGAAATGCAGCCGATTACTTTGTTTGGATCAGATTTCTCCGGCTTACCACCAATCTATTGGGAGAATGGTGTTCCGTCTGCATTTGTTGTGGACAACGCTTGGTGCCACCTATTGCTTAGGTTTGGCTTGATACCAGCATTCTGTTTTTTGTTCGGCTATATCGCTATCTTAATCAAGGCTGTACGTCAAGGTTGGTGGAATTCAATCTTCTTCGGGCTTGTCCTGATGAGCATTTATGGACTGTGTGAAACGCTTGGTATCCATTTCGAATGCAATTATTTCTTATTCGCTGTTGGAGCTGAACTACTCTATACAAACGATTTTATGAGCGAAAAGTCATCAGCGACGGGCCGTTCGTATTCATATTTCGAGATTGGTAACGATTGTGTCTAGCATCAATACCCGCAAGTCGGACATTGTTTGGAATTATATTGGAACGATTGTTTCGATGGCGAGCGGCTTCGTACTTCTCCCGCTGCTCATGCATTTCCTTTCTAGCTCTGAACTTGGCCTTTGGTATGTATATGTAGCATTATCCAACTTTGCCATGCTATTTGAGTTTGGCTTCAACCCAACTTTTGCTCGAAACATAGTCTATGTGATTAGCGGAGCACGACATCTATCCATTGAAGGCTGCGACATAAAATCAGTTCAAGAGGGTATCGATTGGCATCTCCTGAACACTGTAATAAAGGCTTCAAAAGTTATATATGCAATCCTCGCTGTTGTAGTTTTAGCTCTGCTCTCGACGATAGGCTCTCTGTACATATCGTTTGTGGCTTCTGGAATGGGTTCATTCGATATTTGGGTCTCTTGGGGTCTATTTTGCGCATCAGTGTTTCTTAACCTTTATTTTCTATGGTCGATTACTGTTCTTCGCGGATACGGCGATATAGCTGGCGAGAATAAGGCAGTCGTTATCGGAAGAGCGGCTCAGCTATCCGTTAGCGCCATACTGCTGCTATTGGGTTACGGTCTTGTTGGCGCAGCAATCGGATATCTTGCTAACGCTATACTGCTTAGGCTTTCTGCTGTAGTCATGCTCAGGAAGCATAAGGAGATCGAGAAGGGGAGACATTCAGACACGATGCCGGTAGAGGCATCGTCGATCCGAGAAATTTTCCTTACTATTTTCCATGTAGCATGGCGAGACGGCCTCGTGCAACTTGCGGTATACGCCTCGACCCAAGCCATGAGCATTCTAAGTTCGATTTTTCTTGGGCTAGCCGAGACGGGTACATATTCAATCCTTCTTCAGTTTGCAAATGCCATTTATAATTTTGCATCAACGTATCCAAAGTCTTTCTTTCCGGCGATGCAATCTGCTTTCGCAGGGGGAGACATGGAGAGGCA
Source organism: Sodaliphilus sp. (assembly GCA_963657575.1). Taxonomy (GTDB): domain Bacteria; phylum Actinomycetota; class Coriobacteriia; order Coriobacteriales; family Coriobacteriaceae; genus Collinsella. The sequence continues at coordinate 8,396 of CAVKNR010000009.1, read as the reverse complement.
GAGAGAATATGTCTCCACAGGCATCGTAGGTTACTGGGGTCTGTTCGCTATCGGGACTGCTGGTGTTTACATTTTCGTTCTTCCCCTGCTACCCCTCTTTAAGCCCAACGTTTCCGTTGATTACGGTCTATTTCTGGGCATGTGTCTCTACCTCGCGCTGCTTCAGCAGCATTCAATCTTCTGCAATTACATAATAAGCATGAATGAAATACCGTATATGTGTGGTTACATCGCTGCGGCGGCACTCGGCACCGTGCTTGTTTGCCTTATGTGCGGTGTCTTCGATATGGGCGCTTGGGGAATTGTTCTGGGTCAGGCCTTCTCCCAGATTGTTTACAACAATTGGAAGTGGCCTATGTATCTTTGCAATAAATTGAATATGACTTACCGTGGTATCGTTGTTGAAGGCATTCGCAACTGGAAGGGAAAGCTCACGCGGAACAGACGGTAGCCGCATCTCGCCTCGTTGTGATTTGCCTATCGTTGAGGTACATAACTCAAAGCATTAGCCGGTATTCAAATAACTTTATTAACCAGCCTTAAACTAGGGTCAAGTTTGCGACTGTACAGAATAAGATTTGCGATTCATGATAGGTGCGCAATACGGCTAACTTCACATCAAGCGTTCTGTCAATTTCTCGAAAGCACTCATTTGGTTTGAGTAAGAAGTTAAGCGAGTTTCTTTTTTAATCAACAGCAAGCCCGTTAAGTCGTGCCCCGAAAATTGCTTTGTCTTAGGTACAAGAAATATCCGAATAATTAATTTAATTAAGGAAGAATGGATATAACTGTGGCTTCGACTCATAAAACAGCTAAGGTTAACTATCCAAATTTGGATCTCATGAAGTTCTTTCTGGCCTTGCTTGTAGTTGAGATTCACACAAGGCCATTGAAGTGCTTTTATTTTGCAGAAACCCTGATTGAAGGGATTGATGTGCTGGCCGTACCCCTCTTTTTTCTCGCGTCCGGCTTTCTTTGTTTTCGAGATCTTAACTATGCATCCTTTGTCGTTGCTATTTCCGCTGGCACTGAACGCGTCCGCAATACCATTATTAAATTATTGCGCTTGTATTTGATATGGACTCTTCTCTATCTTCCCCTCACCATCTTCGGCAATGTGCTTCTCGGTAAAAACCTTCTTCATGGTTCTTTATCCTTCATCCGGGGAACTTTGTTCGTAGGGGAGAATTATTATTCGTGGCCTTTATGGTATTTGCTGGCGAGCATCGTTGGTTTCACGCTTGTCTTTATTTGCCTTCATAGGGGGGGGTGGCGATTTAAGCACATAATTCCATTTTCCCTAATCTTATTACTCCTTGGCTTCGGTATTACTTACGTGCAGGGCTGGGATGGCGCTCCGGTGTATTTAGCGGTTCCGATTAGGATTTATTGTCGCGTGTTCGGCAGTTCTCGCAACGGTCTGTTTGAAGGGTTTTTCTATATTGCTGTGGGTGCAGCACTTGGTTTGAAATGGGATCAACTGAACAGAGTCCCATTGTTACTTGAATTTGCAGCTGTTGCGTTTGGGCTCGCTGGCACATATTTGGTGAGCAACGACGCGCATCTGCCATTCTGCGCAATTGCAAGCATTGGTTTGTTTTTACTATCAGTCCGCAGGTACGGCGTGAACTTGAATTCCTGTGCGCTAGCGCGCCGTATGAGCACAATTATTTACCTTGTGCATATGTATTTCGTTGTCGTGTTTGTCTACGGAATCTGCGGACAATCAAATCCAGATCTGTATGCGAGTAACGTAAATCGCCCGTTGTTGTTTCTTTTTACTCTGATCGGTTCAATTATAGTTTCTACCTTAGTAATCGGCGTTTCAAAAAGGATGCCGATAATTAAAGCGGCCTTTGGAATTTAATTAGGGGTATCTCTCATGCTTCCTCCGCCCGTAGGAAATAGGCGAGCACTTATCTCTTATGAATTCACTTGGCTGATACCTACAAAGCTGCTCGTGTAATTCCGTTTCCCAATCAAGCTAATACGAGCGAAGCGCAAGCCGCTATGTAGATCGCCCCCCCCAGCAACGAAATTCCTAAACTCGAGTGATTCGTTGCTGGGGGGCGATCTAATATTTTCTTTATGAAGACCGAGAAAGGGATGCCAAACCCCCAGGTAATCGTATGGCGCTGTAAATGCTGTGACAATCCTCCGTCCAGACGTTGGAGGTCCATTTACCTCGATTTTTTATCGCGACTAAGTTAAATTTTTACCGATCTTTAGCGAGAATGGCAAAAGCCAGGAACATATCTGCCCTTGCGGACCGGGTCTCTTGGTCGTCACTGCACATACGCGCGCCGCATCCTAGCGAAGCTCACTCAAACTCAATTCTCAAGGCGAAGACATACGTTGCGATAACTTTTAGAGAGAATAGCCCATAGGCATCAATGCTCATCCCAGGACGCGTAGAGGTGCACGGTTCCCGACCAGGCGCTCCAGCCGGTCTCCCACCCGTCCGGCAGCAGGCGGTAGGAGCAGCCGCCGGGGAGCCTCCCGTCCTCGAGGGCGACCCAGCCGGCCCTGCCGTCCGGCATGGTCGCCCACCAGGTGTTGTCCCAGTTCCTGTAGGCGCGCCATCCCAGGAACTTTGCGGAGCCGTTAGAGAACCCGAGCTCCGAGGCGGTCAGCGTCGGGCGACCGTAGGCGACCGGGGTCGACTGGGGCGAGGCGCCCGAGGCGGCGGCGCCGTGGTAGAAAACCTCATAACCAGTCTTTGGTTGATATGTCACTTCGATATTTAGCTTTACATCCAATTTGTTACTTGATGATGTTATTACCTTAGACGATGCTGAAAGTTCAGCCTTGATGTCGTTCGACTTCCATTCCCTCAGGTTTATCATATACGCATTTATTCCGATTTGAATGCCGCAGATACTGGGCGGAAAGCTTTGGTTGTCAGCGTCTATCGAGAAGCTGGTCTCTCTACCGTTCAAGTGCTGCTGAATGCGATCGACATACTTGCCAGCCCATTCATCTGCCTTACCATTACGTACAAAGTAGTTATCTTTTAGACTGTTAGAACGCATAGCATAGCCCTCAACAGAATATATCTTCTCGTGCCCCGGATGCGCAATTGCCATTAGCTCGTCAGTAAGGCAGAAGTAGAGATGACGCTGATCTAGATCGCCGTAAAAATTATCAGACGTGTCATCCCAAGTGCAGTCAACTTGATACCTTTCGTCATCGAGTTTAACCGCATTCCACGTATGCCCATCATAGGTATCGCGGGTTTCCGTGTTTTCTATGCCTGCGGCAGAAAGTAGTTTCGCATACGCTGATTCATAGGCTTGACACGTCCCAAGCCCCCTCGTAAGAGCACTTTCAGCCGAGGACCACGTGAGCGAGTTGTCGTACTCAAGCTGATCGAGAAGCCAGTCGTGAAGATAGAGAGCCATTTCGTATTCAGAATCATCTGTCTCTTGCTTGGCTTGTGACACTGCTTTATTGACAATGCTCGCAACGCGGGATACGCATCATCTGCAACCTGGATATACGAGTTGGTGCGCAAGTAGTAACGCCCAACGCCTTGTCCATGAGGTAAAAGCGGAAGTTATACGATCCGGTAGCCGTCGTTGTGAACGTAAAGCCGTGGCTAACGCACACGTCGGTGTACTTTGTCCACTCCCCGCGGCTTGGATCGGCGACCGACTCATAGGCGTACTCGTTGGAGTTAGAGTACGAAGGCACATCCATGCGAAAGAGATAGCTGCCACTGCCACCTGTTGCGCTTACGTGGAAGGTCGTTGGCTGTCCAAGTACTGGATCGTTCCATTCGACGGTGAGGGTGACACTGACGCTGGTGGCGCTATCGCTGTACTGATATCCACTTATTGCGGCCTTTGTGGCTTGTTCCGAATCGGGCGACATGTCGGAAGCTAGGGAAACCCGAGGTTCCACCTGAGGTGCAATTGGATTCGCGAGATCTGAATCATTTTTGATGGACTCATTGCCGATCTCGCTTGTATCGATGTCGCCTGTCATGCTGCCGCCCAAATTGTCCGCTGCGCCAGTCTCAGACTGCTCCAAGGTGTTTTCTTGCCGCCGTTCTTCTTCCGCTATAACCCTTACAGGTATTGCTGCACTAAGCATAGATACGCAAAGAACTGCGCAGAGCGAGCGGTAAAAGACTCGTTTCATAGCGGTGCTTCTCGATAAGGTGGGCGCCAGGGCCCGGAGGCGGCGCCAGGCCAACACTCCGTGTATATGTAAGTAGGGTTATTTTTACGGTAACGCCAATCAACAACAGCGAACTTTTTGGACAGAGTTGGGGAGGGGGGAGGGATACTTGGGACAGTTTGGAACTGATTGATTTTTTGTAATCATGTCTATAAATATTGATGAACAATGATATGGACTCATTGTTATAGCTAGGAGCCAAACATGGAAGCTCCCGCCGTTCTCTATCATTATGCAAGCCTAGATACGCTGGCCTTGATTCTGCATAATCGGACTATCAGGTTCAGCCGACTAGATAAGGTTGATGACCCACAAGAACAACGTTCAGCAGACTCTCAAAATCTTGGTAAAATGAAGCTCGTCAGTTGTTGGACCTCTTCTGATGAGGAGAGCATCCCCATGTGGCGCGAGTATGCTGGAGCTGAATGTGGAGTAAGAATCCAGATGAAGAGCCATCCGTTTAAGCGCTACTCTGTGTCTACCGAGAGCCTAAGTAAGCTATCTAGTGACGCAGTTTTGAATACTCCTGGTGGCAAGTTTGATGGACTTCAATTGCCGCTCGAAGACTTTTGGGATAAAGAATATCATTTTAAAGAAATGGCCCGAAGCGTTGAGATGCTTCATGAAGTCCAGTATACGAACGATAAGTCGTTTCTGTTTCCAGAAGTGATACGAAGCTGCGGGAACGGTTGGGTCGAAGCTGATTTAAGTGCGCTCGGGATCCACAAGGCTACCGCATGGTCATACCAGAGAGAATGGCGCTATGTTTTGACAGCAGTTCCTGTGGGCATCTCCTCTGTAATCAAGGGTGATGTTGAAGCAGTTAAGAGGGCCACTGAGGTCATACTTGATAGATGCGATCCAGAAATTCCTTCCTTTTACGATTTGGCTATCTCAGACGGAGCATTTTCTTCGATGAAGATCGTCGCTTCCCCAAAGATGACGCCGGGGAACCGATTAATTTTGGATGCGTTAGTGCAGAAATACGCATCCGACATTGAGGTTACGGAAAGCACGATTGAGCTGGCTTAAATAGGCAGCAATATGATGCCGGTGGCCCCCATGTGTTGCCTGCGACTTCATGGTGGGGGAGCCGATGCTCTTCTATCCCTTTCTTCTCATGCAATGCGTAAGAAGTCAGATCGTGCCCTGGGTCGCTTCAGTAGTGCTTACTGATAAGTACCTATCAACTGTAGGGGGCTTTCGGAAAACTGAGTATTTGATCGCTTGAGTGCTGCTGATTATTGCTAGCGGTTCGCCCCGCGGCGCTGCCGCATGTTTGCCTCGCCCATGTCAGCCCAGACCGCTTTGCGCGCGATCCTGTCTATGGTCGCGTCCGCGTGGACCCCGCCGACGAGCCTCGGGTGCCAGTCCTTCTTCTTGAACTGGGTGCAGAGGACGGTCGACGTTGCCGTACCTCAGCTCCCTCAGCATTGGTCTGAACTCAATCTGGAGCCGAATCAGAGAATCATGAATGCGGAGCGATAATCATGGCATTGTAAATTGATTTTTAGTAGCGGAGGAGACAATGGACCTAACGAATCTACCTGAATACATCTCAGCGATTGTGGCAATCATCGCGTTGCTCATTTCTTGTTACCAAGCTCGTCTCAGCAATAAACAGTCTCTATTCAATCGACGTTTAAATATATGGATAACCGTCGATAAACTCATGAGCGTTTACGCAAAAAACGCGAAGAACTTGGAACATGATGACGAGCCGCAAATGGCTATCGACCTACTATTTATATGGCTGACTAACACCACGTACCTGCAATCAATCTCAGCCTCAATTAATAAGGTGCTAGATGCTGATCTTCAGCTCAAACTGCATTTAAAGCTTGACGAAATAAGATCGCTCGCCATGGAGGCGAGGTTTTGCTTCAAAGGAAAGAGTGGTGAGGCAATTGCCGAATTTATAGAAGCTTATCAATCCCTTTTATTTTCAATGTATCAGTATCAGATTGTATTTAATAAGATGCTCCAGAATGCAAGGGAATATCAATGGACGCTTGAACAGGCTTCTGAAAAGTTACATGAGCCCGATCAACGGAAAGATCTCTTTGAAAGAGAAAGCGCTCTTGCCGCTTCATACAAGACTCTATGTCAGCAAATCAAGCGGGGTGCAATTCAGCGGCAAATACAACTAGCAGGCCCTATATGGCGCTGAGCGAATTGATGGATTACGGGATGATTAGTAATGCAACGGTTCAGATAACGCGACTTACCGCACCTACCCCAAGCTGCGGTAAGTCGCGTCGGCCATCAGGATATGGCGCACCACCCTTTCGGTCCGGTCCCATCTGTCCCTGGCCTGGTTGACTCTAAAGAGGTAGACGTACCAGTCGAGGTAGGCCTGCAGGTTCCGCGGCGACATCCCCGTGAAGCGCCAAAGGTAGCGCTTGAGCCAAGAACACAGGTCGTTCGCCATCTCCATCCGCTCTAGGTAGACCGGGTCGTTCACGTCGGCCAGTATGCCTCGCTCTCGAGCCCGCCGTCCCTGACCAACGCGTTGTGCGCCTTCTTAAGGTCGTGGATGGGCAGCGACCCGGGCAACATTCTGCTGCCCATGGCCTTCCTTACGCGCGCCGAGCTGGGCTTCCCGTGGCCGAGGACGACCGCGACGGGGTTCTTATGGACATCGAAGGCGACTCAGACGCACGGCCTTTGTCGGGATAGACCACGCTTATGCACCTGTTTGTAACCCTTGGAGGGGTCTGTGTCGTTGATGTGGGTCTCGTCAATCCAGAAGGTGTCGCACAGTACAAACCGGTCCTGGTAGCCGGTTACCGTGGCGAGCGCGCGGCGCCGCCGCTCGAAGTCCGTCTTGTGGCTGACGCCGCACAGCTCGCCGCGCACTCACGGGGACGATGGGGCGCTGTTGATGTTCACTAAGAAGTGGTCCGAGTGATCACTGGGAAATAAGCACCGTGAGCACGAAAAATTGAGCAGTTTAAGCAAGAGGGCCGCGCCCCGGGGACCGGGGACGCGGCCCTCGCCGTATGGTTTCCCCGGGCGGTTACTTTGGCGAGCCCGCCCGGGAAGGATGGAGGAGATGACCGTGCCCCTGGACACAGTGAATGATATACGGTCGATGGATGCCGCCGGGCGCTCGAGGTCCGAGATCGCCCGAATGCTCCACGTGAGCCGGAACACCGTGGCGAAGTACGCCGACATGGAGGACATGTCGCCCGCCGCGCCGATGCCCCGGAGGAGGGGCAGGCCCGCGCTCGAGGGCAACGAGGAATGGGTGGCGGGCGTTCTCGAGGCCGACCTCGGGGCCCCGAGGAAGCAGCGCCACACCGCCAGGCGGATCTACGACAGGCTCGTCGCCGAGCGCGGCTACGGCGGCTCGTACTCCACCGTGCAGAGGTTCGTCCGCGAGCTCAGGCTCGCCCGGGCGGCGGCGGGCGGAGAGGGGTACCTCGAGCTCGAGTGGGCGCCCGGCACCTGCCAGGTCGATTTCGGGAACTTCCGCGCCGCGGTCGGCGGGAGGGCCCTCGACCTCAAGCTGCTGGTCGCGACGCTTCCGCACTCGAACGACCGGCAGTGCGTCGCCCTCATGTCGCAGAGGTCGGAGTGCCTGTGCGCCGGGCTGCTCGAGATCTTCCGCCGCTGGGGCCGCGCCCCGGCGGCGATGGTGCTCGACAACGCCACCGAGGCGGGCAGGATGGTACGCGGCGAGGTCACGGAATCGAGGCTGTTCTCGCAGTTCAGAGCCCACTACCGCTTCGAGAGCCGGTACTGCAACCCCTATTCGGGAAACGAGAAGGGCTCCGTCGAGAACGCCGTGGGGTTCCTCCGGCGCAACCTCCTCGTCCCCGTGCCGGCGTTCGGCACGCTCCCCGAGCTCAACGCGTTCCTCGCCGAGGGGTGCGCGAGGGTCAACGCGGCGGCGCGCTGCCGCGACGGCAGGCCGCACGGGGAGGCCTACCGGGAGGACCTCGCCGCCATGCGCGCCCTTCCCGGCGTGGAGTTCGACGCGGTGAGGTGGGTCACCGCCCGCGCCGACAAGCGCGGCTACGTCGAGGCCGACGGGCGTGAGTACGTCGCCGGGCCCGCCTGGCACGGGCGGAGCCTGCTCGTCGGCATGCGCGCGTCGACGGTGGAGATCCTCGCCGACCGCGGCCGCCGGGTCGCCGTCCTCCCCAGGGCCTTCTGTTAGCGTCAATATAATTTTCACCATTTCCACCAACGCATTTTCGCCAATCGCG
>CAVKNR010000008.1:0-19978 GCA_963657575.1 Sodaliphilus sp. | reverse complement strand
ACCGCTCTCCTAAAGCGGGTGTCGACGGTTCGAATCCGCCCGGGGGCACCAGAAGTAAATGCAGGTCAGACGGTATAAATCGTCTGACCTGCTTTCTTATATAAGGGCATCGTTAACGTCAGTTGGGTAGAATTTGGGTAGAAAGTTTTTTTGTGAAGGGCTATGCCCAAAGTCCGGTTTCCAACCCTTCCCACAGCCTACGGGCTTATAAGAAGCCCTTCGGCCATGGAAAGCGTTGAAAACCTAGGGTGACGTTGCTGTAGGATGGGCGAGTTTCCAACAGCCCCCGGCGTCTTCGGGTTTCGCCTGGGACCCTGCGACACCGTGGACCGTTGAAAACTCGCCCTTCCGCTTGGAAGAGGGCTTTTACCCCTTAAAATTGTCCGAAAGTGACAACGACGCAGGAGGTCCGGTATGCCTGCCAGCAAGAAAGAGGCAAAGGAGTTCGTCAAGCGGTGGCAGAAGCGCCTTGCCGCCATCCCCGCGGGCTCCAACAACGAGCAGCAGGACACGCAAAAGTTCTGGGTAGATCTGCTCATCAACGTCCTGGGCATCCCGTCCAACACCATAGACAGCTTCGTCGACTTCGAGCGAAAGGTGAGAGGCCGCCGCATCGACGTGTTCGTCTCCGACCACAACTTCCTGTGTGAGCAGAAGTCGTGGGGTATCGACCTCGACAAGCCAGAGCCCAGAAACGGCGGCATGGAGACGCCGCTCCAGCAGGCCATGTGGTACGCGCGGCACCTGCCGTACTCCGAGCGCCCCCGCTGGGTGATGACGTGCAACTTCGGGACCTTCCGCCTCTACGACCTCGACAACGAGCGGCCCGAGGACACCGTGCAGGGGTTCTCCCTCGAAGAGCTCCAGGACAGCCTGTACCTTCTCTCCTTCCTGACCTCCAACGAGACGAGCCGCCTGCACAAGGAGCAGCAGCTCTCCATCGAGGCCGGGGCCTACGTCTCCAGGCTCTACGATGCCCTCGCCAAGCAGTACCACCACATCGAGGAGAAGGACGAGCGCGCGCAGGAGGAGCAGCGCTCGCTCAACGTGCTCATCACCCGAATCATCTTCCTGCTTTACGCCGAGGACGCCGACCTCCTGCAATCGCACCAGGCGTTCGGTAGGTACTGCGAGGGTGACCCTGCCAAGCTCCGCCGCAAGCTGGTGGACCTGTTCGAGGCGATCGACACGCCCCTGGACAAGCGGGACGAGTACATGGACGAGGACCTCGCGGCCTTCCCGTACGTGAACGGCGGTCTGTTCGCCGACTCCTCCATCATCGTCCCGCAGATGACCCCGGAGATTCTCGAGGCCATCACCGACGCGTCCCAGGACTTCGATTGGCGTGAGATCTCGGGCGTCATCTTCGGCGGCGTGTTCGAGGGGACGCTGAACCCCGAGACCCGCCATGCCGGGGGCATGCACTACACGAGCGTGGAGAACATCGAGCGCTGCCTCAAGCCGCTCTTCCTCGACGAGCTGTGGGACGAGCTGCACGAGGCCGAGGGCGAGAGGACGGCGACGAAACGCAAGCAGGCCCTGGCGAGGCTGCACGACAAGGTTGCCTCCATCACCATCGGTGACCCCGCGTGCGGCTCGGGCAACTTCCTTACCGAGGCGTACCGGCAGCTGCGCACCATCGAGAACCGAATCATCGAGGACGAGCTCAGCGAGGAGACCGGCAACGCGGGGCAGACGTCCCTCGTCATTGCGCAGGACAGCCCCGTCCGCGTATCTCTCGATCAACTGTACGGCATCGAGATAAACGACTTCGCCGTCTCGGTCGCCAAGACCGCCCTTTGGATCACCGAGGAGCAGATGCTCCGAAAGACGCAGGAGATATACGTCGGTTATGACTTCGACTTCCTGCCGCTCAGGAGCCTCAGCAACCTCCATGAGGGCAACGCCCTCAAGACCGATTGGTCCGAGGTGTTCCCCGATGACCTTACTTATCTTGTGGGCAACCCGCCGTTCCTGGGTGCTCGCAACCAATCCAAGGAGCAGAAGGCAGAGCTCCTTGAGGTCTTCGATGGAGCGAAGAACGCGGGCAACATCGACTACTGCGGGGCCTGGTACATGAAGGCCGCGAGGTTCACGCAGGGAAAGCGCACGCGCTGCGCCCTGGTCTCTACCAACTCGATATGTCAGGGCGAGCAGGTCGCCAACCTCTGGAAACCCCTGTACGACCTGGGTATCCACATCGACTTCGCGCACAACACGTTCAGGTGGGACAACGAGGCTGCGGACAAGGCGCACGTGTTCTGTGTCATCGTCGGGTTCTCCCGCGAGTCGGGGACCAAGACGCTCTTCTACCACGCGACCCCGGACAGCGACGAAGAACAGATTCCCACGGCTCGAATCAATGCGTATCTGAAAGACGCCCCTGATGTATTCATCTACAGCCGCAGCAAGCCTATTTGTGATGTTCCGGAAATGGGCATCGGAAATAAACCTATTGATGGGGGATTCTACCTGTTTACCGATGAGGAGAAAGACGATTTCCTGAAGAAAGAGCCAAAGGCCGAAGGCTTCTTCCATCCATGGCTTGGATCAAAAGAGTTCATTCATGGCTATCACCGCTGGTGTCTGTGGCTTGGGGAGGCAACCTTCTCAGATCTAAAGCAGCTTCCTGAGTGCAGAAAGAGAGTAGAACAGGTTCGTGAATACAGGCTTGCAAGTAAAAGCGCTGGAACCCGGAAAATAGCAGATAAGCCAACGAGATTTCACGTTGAGAACATGCCCGAGGGAAGTTCCATCATCATCCCAGAGGTGTCTTCAAGCAGAAGGAAACGTGTTCCAATGGGCTTTGTTGGTCCAGAGATATTTTGCAGCAACAAGGTTAGATTGATACCTAATGCCTCTCTCTATCACTATGGCATTCTGCAATCTCAATTCCATAATGCATGGGTTAGGATCGTAACCGGAAGAATGAAGGACGATTACCAGTACTCGGCTGGTATTGACTACAACAACTTCGTCTGGCCCGAGCCCACGGAATCGCAACGCAAGGAAGTCGAGCGCTGCGCCCGGGCCGTGCTCGACGCTCGGGATGCCAAAGAAGGTGCGACGCTCGCGGACATGTACGATCCCAAGAACGAGACTTTCTTCCCCGAGCTGATGGCAGCGCACAAGGCGCTCGACACTGCCGTTGAGGCCGCCTATGGCGTTGATTTCGGCGGAGACGAGGAGAAGATTGTCGCCCACCTCTTCAACCTCTACGCCGAGAAGGTCGGTGAACTATAGTGTCAAACTCCATCTATAACCCCATATCTCTTGAGGTCGGCAACATCCTGAAGGACGTTCAGACGGGCAAGATCGGTCTGCCCGACCTGCAACGGCCTTTCGTGTGGGGCAACGAAAAGGTCCGCGACCTGCTTGATTCCATGCTCCGCGGATACCCTATCGGCTATGTGATGCTGTGGGACTCTCCGAGCGACAACGCGGGCAAGAAGTCTGCCATAGGCTCGAACCAAAAGGTGTATGCCGTCCCCAAGTCCCTTGTCATCGACGGACAGCAGAGACTCACCGCTCTCCTGAGCTCGCTGTACGGCGTGTCCGTGCGAGACAAGAACTTCAGGGAGCGAACGGTGAAGGTCGCCTACGACCCCATCGCACGTTCATTCAAGAATGCCGACGCCTCGACCGAGAAGGATTCGCGCTATGTGCCGGACGTATCCGAGGCCTTCGCGGCGAACCACGACAACAAGCTGAGCGCCTATCGCAGGGCGTTCATCAAGCGCCTTAACGAGGCGAATGCCAAAAAGGGAGAACCCGAACTCGACGATGACGGCGAGGATGCCGTCGAGAGCGGGCTCAACGCATTACTCGGGCTTGAGCGCTATCTTCTGCCGACGCTGGAGATTTCCGAATCGGCTGACGAGGAGACCGTATCGGACATCTTCGTGCGCGTGAACTCGCAAGGGCAGGCGCTTAAGCAGGATGACTTCATCATGACCCTGCTTTCGGTCTACGAACCTGCCATGAGGGAGCGTATAGAGGAGTTCTGCGCCATGAGCCATGCGCCCGCAAAGGGCACCTCGTACAACCCGCTCATGACCGTCTCGCCGACGCATATCATACGCGCCACGGTGGGCGTGGGGTTCAAGAGGGGTCGCCTGCGTTACGCCTACCAGATTCTTCGCGGGCGAGATCTCAAGACAAAGGAAACGACGCCCGAGACGCGGGCCGAGAACTTTGCCACGTTCGGTCGCGCCCTCGATCTCGTGCTCGACTTGAACAACTGGCACGCCTTCATCAACACGCTGGCGGAGGCGGGCTACGTCTGCTCCGACCAGGTGGGGTCGGGCAACGCGCTCATATTCTGTTATGCGTTTTACCTTATCGGGCGCTACGAGTTCGGTATGGAGCCGTTGGCTGTGCGCAGGCTCGTGCGACGCTGGTATTTCGCCGCAGCCATAACGGGGCTCTATGTGGGGTCCTTCGAATCCGAGTTCGAGCAGCAGCTTAACGACGTCTCGCGCCTTGAGACCGCCGATGAGTTCCGGGCGTACTTCGACCGTAGGCTCGCTGCCATCATGACGGACGATTATTTCTCCATCACGCTGCCCAGCTCCCTCGACGCAAACGAGGCGACGGGCCCGACCTGGTGGGGCTTCGTCGCGGCTCAGGTCGTGCTCGGTGCCAAGGCGCTGTTCAGCACGGCCCCCCTTTCTCAACTGCTGCTTACCGGCTCGTCAGGTTCCAAAAAGGCCCTGGACAAGCACCATCTGTTCCCAGATAACTACCTGAAGGCCAAGGGCTACCTTTCACAGCGCAGCAACCGAGGCAACTTCACCCTCGTTGACTACCAGAACAACATCTACATCTCGGATGACGCCCCGAACGAGTACGTTCGTAGGTATCGCGCCGCGCTGGGGGAGGACGAGTATCGCCGCAACTGCGAGGAGCATGCCCTACCCGTTGGGTTCGAGGACCTCGATTACGAGGAGTTCCTAGGCAAGCGAAGGCAGCTTATGGGCGAGCTGGTGAAGGGGGCGTACGAGCGGCTTTAGGTCTCCGTTGTGGATCGGGGAGAGGTTACTGCCGACTCCTCTCCGACGCGCAGGTCGAGAGGGCCGAGGCGTGGCAATCGGCCTTGCGGCCGATGGGTCCCGCTTATGGGCGGGACCCCCGCGACGCACGGCGTCGCTCTCGCTGCGGCTCCCTGGCAACGCTCCCCAGGGTCGCGTTTCGTCCGCCTCCGCTCACGCCGGCCCAGCCCACCGAACGGCTGCGCTCGATGGCTTCCAGAAGTCGCCATCGCTCCGCCGTGGTCGCCGGGCTGGGCCTCTCGCGCCGGGTCGCCGAGCGCCGTCGTGCGACGCTCCCCAGGGTCGCGTCTCCTCGGCGTCGGCTCAACCGGCGCTCACCTGCCCGGGCTCGCGTTGCCTTGGGCAACCGGCTCGCTCCGTGCAGGCAAGATATGGATTCCGTTGCACGGAATCATCTTGCCCGCCTGCGGCGGGACGGCGAACCGCTCCGAGGTCGCTCTCACCGAAGGGCAAAAGAAGGGGCCGGGACGCCTGTTGCGTCCCGGCCCAAATGCTCAGTCGTCTCGGCCGTTCTGGTTCTCCAGCGCCCTGCGCTCAAGCTCCCAGAACGCCCGCATCGCCGTCGCTATCCCGCGCAGCGTGAAGCGGACGGCGATGCCAGTCGAGCGGTCGACGGCGAAACCGAGCCTTCCGCCGTTGACCTTCCTCATGCCCCCGAGAGACTTCGAGGGGAAGCGGTACTGGAGGCTCCCGCCCTTGGACTTGGCGAGCTCGATGCCGTCCCGCCTGAGCCGCCGCTCAAGCTCGCCCATCCGGTCGGGGCAGTCGCGCATGCGCCCGACCTCCTCGATCCTGCGGGCGACCGCGACGCGGACGCGGGCGTTCTCCGAGCGCTCGGCCTGCCCCTTTCGGGCCATGTCGCGCTCGGCCCTGCCGGGTTGCCTCGCGTGGACGCGCGAGTTGGCCTTGCCGCGCTCAAGCTGCCTGAGGCCGTACCTTTCGTCCAGGGTACGGACGGTCTTCACGCGTGATGCCGCCGCCTTTCGGGCGGGGCCCTCGTCGAGCCTTCGGCCGGTTTCCAGATCACTGCGGTTGATGCCGAGGTGCACGGCGTAGCGGTCGGTGGCGTCCGCGCGGCAGCGCTCGCGGTGCAGCACCATCACGACTTCCTGGTTGGGGTAGCGCTCGGCCACGTACTCCCTCGCATAGCGCATGCACAGCTCCGGCGTCATCTTCCCGCCGTTGAGGTCGCACTCGTCTGGGAGGAACCCGAGTATCTGGTGCTGCATGTAGGTACACTTGGCACCGGCCTTGCCGGGCCTGTCGTGACCCATGGCCGCCCTCGTGTCTGCCATCTCCTGAAACCAGCGGTCATCGTCGATGATGTTCTGCGTGCCGTGGGCGAGCGCCTTGTCGCGGTCCCAGGAGAGGTAATCCCTGAGTCTCGCGAGGTGCTTCTCGCTGCAGACGCTCGTCTGCTTTATCGCCGTCATGGTCGCCTCCCTAGTCGAGCGAGAGCCCGCTGAATTTGCCGCCCGGCTTGCTCCCGTTCTTCTTCTCCGGCTCGGGCCACTTTGGGCACCAGGTCGAGGCCTCCTCGCGCATCTTCCCAGCAGCTGACTCGTCGAGGCGGCGCTGGTAGGCGCGACGGTTCTCCGCCTCGTGCTCGGGGGTCCCGAGGTCGAAGTGCTCCCTTGTGGGCGTGTTGGTGCAGTCGGTGACGGGGGAGCGGAAGACGCCGGCTCGACATGCGGGCATACCGTTGTCCGCGTGCTTCACGACGATGATCCCGTCCCGGTCCGGGGCCATGTCGCGCCACTCCCAGGGGTGTATCACGTCGTCGGCGCTCTCGCTGTAGGACGTCGAGGAGGACGTGCCCGACGCGGCCCTGCCGCTGCTCGTGCCCTGCGTGTGGCGCGTGGTCTTGCCGATGAGCTCGGTGAAGTACCGGCGATCCTCCTCCTCTGCGAGCTTCATGGCGACCTTCACACCGCAGTTCGCGAGGATTTTCCTGCGGCCGTCTCTCTCGCCATACTTATTGAGCTGGGATACGTCTTGTGTCGCGCCGACCCAGAACGTGCCGTAGCTTCGCCCCAGACTGAGGAGGGCGGGCAGGCACTCGACGCGGGGGAGGTTGCCCCACTCGTCGCCGAGTATCTGCACGGGGCGGGGGAGCCTGCCGCCGTTCACGTCCGCGACCGCCTGGACCGAAGCCCAGAGCTGCGAGAGGAATATCGCCGCGATGCAGTTGTAGGGGGAGCCCTCGTCGAGCACGTGGAGGAAGACGGCACTCTTCTCCGTGAGCACCGTTCGCGGGTCGATGTCGGAGCCAGAGGTCATCCATGCGACCGGCGCGGACGAGAACGGGCGGAGTGCCACCTTGAGCGTCGAGAGGATGCTCCTGAGCTCGTTGCCGCCCGAGGAGACGAACTGCGACGCCCTGCCCTTGGCGGGGTGACCGCTCGGCAGGGAGCGGAAGACGGCCTTCAGAGGCTCGGCCGGGTCGTCGCCCTCGGCCTCGGTGCCACGGTCCAAGACCTCGCAGACGGTCGCGAGGTGCCTCGATCCCTCGGGACACTCGTCAGACATGGAGACCAGCAGGACCAGGGCCGAGAGCAGGCCCCTGGCCGATGCCGTCCAGTGCGAACCCTTGCCCTTCTCGTCATCCTGCACCACGAGCTCCGCGATGGCGTCCGCCGCCTGCTCGGCCTCCTGGTCGCGCCCCTCGGCATGGAGGTCGAGAACCTGCTTGAGCGGGTTGAACCTCTGGCCGCGATAGGGGTGCTGCGTATCGAGCAGGAGGACGCGGTAGCCACGACGGGCAAGCTCATCGCCCGTGAGCTCTATGAGCTCGTTCTTCACGTCTGAGACGACGAGGGTCGCGGGCTCGGAGCCGTTGGAGGCGTCGCCGTAGCTGAGCAGGTCGATTGAGGGGAGGTAGAGGAAGCGTGATTTACCTGACCCAGTGGCCCCTGATACGAAAATCATCTTCTTCGGCTCGTAGAAATAGCAGGGCTTACCGCGATATTTGGTGAAACCGTAGACGAACCCGCGCGACGAGGGGTTCGTCGAGCCGTCCCAGTTCATGGAGCCCTTCACGACCTCGCGACCCGTCTTGACGTGGGCGTCGCCGAGCACGCCGCCGTCCTCGGCTCGTGATTTGAGGGCGCTTGAGTAGGCGATGAGGGCGCAGGTGCAGAGTGCAAGGAGGAAGACGAACAAGGCCCCGAGGGGATGGGTGACGAACCCGTCCGAGAGCCACCAGCCGAGGACGGTCTCCGCGTCGAACGTTGTGGGAATTGCCGATGCGTCGAGTCCGTACCCGGCGACGAGCATGTCGATGGGGGCGGCGAGTACGGGGCATGCGAGGATCGCTAGGAAAAGGGATGATAGGAGCGCTGTGAGCATCTTGGTTTTCATGATAGTTCTCGATTCTTGGAGATGAGGTTTGAAAGCTGCGAGGCCGTGCTCGACACCAGTCGGACGGCCTCCGTGAGCTGTCGGGCCGTCTGCGCATCCACGCCATAGGCGTTTGCGGCATGGACGGCCTGGTTGAGGTTTCCGCCCTGCTTCTTCATCTGGTGGAGGATTTGCCGCAAGGTCGTCTCGTCGGCGACCTTGACGGGCTTCTGCCCGATGCGGAGGGCAGCTTCGCGCATGAACGTCGATGGGGCCATGTCAAAAGAGGAGGAGCGCGCCATGATGACGGCACGCTCCTCCTCGGTCATGCGGACGTTGATATGCGCGGTCTTGCTGTTGCCGCGCATGGTCTAGCCCTCCTGGTCATAGAAGGTGGCATGGGGCGCGTCGAAGGTGAGCTTGGCGCTCCCAAGCGTGCCATAGCGTGCCTTAAGGACGCGAACGAGCAGGGGACGAACATCTAGCTCTGAGTTGTACCTCCGCTCCTTCTTGTCCCTGCCGTCGACCTGCAGGAAGAGAGCGTTGTCGGAGCCGTAGTCGATACCCTGCGAGCCAGCGAAGACGTTGAGCTCGGTGTTCGCATCGTTGTACTTATCGCGCGCGACGCTGCTTATCAGGAAAACGGGGACGTCATACGTCCGGGCGATGTTGCCCAGGGCTTGGACGCAAGCGGTGATGACAACGCGTTCTTCCGCGCGAACATTGAAATTGGTTGCCGCAATGAGTTGAAGGTAATCCACAAAAACGGCAGGGCGCTGCCCACGTTCGTGAATGCAATCACCGATGCAACGCCCGAGATCTTCCATGGACGTTTGGCTGTCCATGATGCACGAGTTAGGTGCTACGGTCTCGGCGTAGATGGCGCAGGCGTGCTCAAATGCCTCCCTCTTCTCGGGGATAGCCCCGGTCGCTTCGGAAAGGCTGAAGTCTCCGTTGCCGAGGCGCGTGATGCCCTTCTGAGCAATGCGATACGCGGGGAGTTCCGCGGAGTAGAAGACGGTGGGCACGCCTTGGGAGGCAAGGTCGTCGGAGATAACCTTGAGGAGCGTCGTTTTGCCGGCAGCGGGTGCCGCTCCGACTATGGTCAGGATTCCGGGTACGACGCCTCCGATGAGCTTGTCGAGAGAGGGGAGGCTGCGTATATGAGCCATGGGCTTACGCCCGTTCATTTCCTCGATATAGGTCTTGAGCTGATCGGCTTCGACGTTGAATGAGCTATTGGCTACAGGCTGCACGGATCCGACACCTCCAACTCGTGAAGGTACTCAAAAAAGCTGGACTCGATGACGAAGAGGCGGCTATGAAGCTTGAGGCAGCGACCGCTCTCTTTCATGAGCGATGCGGCGGCAACCTCCCCAAGCCCGGTCAGCTCACGAATCTCGGCGACGCCGAGCAGACGCTCGCGTCCCAGAACGACGCGAGGAGGAGCGGGTACGATACCCGCTTTGGGAACAACGGAATCTACCATGGTAGAATCTCCTTTGGTCTGCTCACTCCTCCCCACCTCAGTTTGGCGACTAGAGGGGAGGGGTGGGCGGCTTTTTGTTTCTATGGCCTTCTTTGGGCACCTCCATTCCGGCATTCGCTTATCTGTGCAATTCGATGATACTGCTTCTGGCAATCGAGGCGCTGAAGATTCAGAAAAAGTTCCGAAAAGTTTCGGATAAGCACTTTTACCTCGAAAAACAGGGTTATACTTACAATGAAAATCGATTGGGGGATGAAATGGAACGCTCCAGGAAACCGAAAAAACGAAAGTTTGGGACGACCGTCCTTGAACAGACCGATGACAACATCAGCATGTTCAAGGAACAACATCCGCAAGAGTTTAAGACTCCGGGGGAAGTGGTCGACCTTCTCGCGAGTCTATGTCTCCGCGTCAACAAGGGTGCGGCTGCAGAGCTGAGCGCTTTTTGTGCGCAACGGGTCAAGTCTATTCAGGATGAGCTTAGTGGATATGGCGATGCTGAGCCCCTGTCGCTCGCTGCCGACGATTTAAACGACAAGCTCTCTTATTACAAGGCTCTTCGTAACCATATGCTGCGATTTGTTCCGCAAGACAGCCTTGTTGATAAGGGGCCGTCAATGAAACGCGTCGACCTGCGAGGTGGCTCGTATCTCGTTGTCCCCGACGATTGGCCGGTGGTCAATGAGTCGAATGCTGCGTCATGCGACTATGCTTTCGTTCTTGAAGTGCGGAATGCAAGCGATGCAATCCCGCACTATGTTTATCTTTCCTCAAAGGAAGTCTGCCCTACGGATGAGGTGCTTGATGCGATAGCTGATATATGGCCGGGAATTCGTGATGTCCAGACTTCTCAGGTTGAGCCAATCTATGACAAGGACGGCATGATTCTGAATGCTGACGAATGGATGAAGGCACCTATAATCGGCGTCTTCCCCATTCGTGACGCCTCATCGTTTTCCTGGGAGGATAAAGCTCCATATGGAGCGATGGTCTATCGCCATTAGCCTATCTATGTTCAAAGCAAGGGAAGGGCCGGGCATATCTCGGCCCTTCCTTTATGAATTGCTCTCTTGGGAAATGAGCTCGCCGAAGGCATCTGCAGCCTTGCGGTCGTTTGCCTCGATGGCGTGGGAGTAGATGGAGAGCGTCGTACTTGGAGATGCGTGTCCAAGTCTTGCCTGGACAGTCTTCACGTCTGCGCCTTCTCCGATTAGGAGCGTCGCTTGCGTGTGCCGCAGGGCGTGGGGGACGAGCCCACTGTATCCCGTGCCCCTCACGTGCTCTTTGCCGTTTCGCTGGAATCTTCTGGTGATATTGTTGTAGCTCCCAAAGCCGTTATCGACGCAGAAGTCGCGGAACCATCGGTCGAAGTTGTGGCCGTCTACGTTGACGACTGTGGCGTATATGTCATCCTCGATCGTGACGACCTTTATGCCGTTAACGATAGGCGTCTTGTCGTCCTGATCGAGAGTGTATCGGTTGAGCTGCGCCCGCTGTTCCAGCTTCCATTTGCTGAGATAGCAGGCCAGGGAGTCGTTGATTGCTATGGTGCGTCGGCTCATCTTCGATTTTGGCGGTCGGAGAGTCTTGTCATTGGTGAACTGCTTCGACACGCTCAACGTGCGCTGCCCAAGATCGATGTCGCCCCAAGTCAAGCCGAGCATTTCGCCGCGTCGGAGACCACATTGGAGCAAGAGCATGGTGCCCGTTGCCTTGGCCGACAGTGGTTCATCCATGAGGCAAGACAGAAATCGTGAAGCCTCGTCTGCCGTAAGCGGAGTTCTTTCCCTGTAAGTTGGTTTGGGAAGCTTGATTGGCGTGCATGGGTTACGAAGGATGAGCTCGTTGTCTACGGCGTCTTGGAGAATCTGTCGCAGTTTGACATGTGTCCCGTGTAGCTCGGCTTCGGACATTCCCTTTTTGCGGGCGTTTGCGTAGATGTGCCGTATATCGTCAGGGTGGAGGTCAGTAAGTCGAATATGGCCGAACATTTCTTGAATGTGGCTAATATAGTTGCCCTCACGGGCATAGGCGAGCGGTGACTTCTTGAAGCCCTCTTCCCTTAGGCTGTGGAAGTTCTCGGCGTACTTTGCGACGGTGAGGTTTCCGTTGTCACGGACGACACCGGAGTTCAACTCCTCCTTGTATTCTTCCAAGGCTTTGCGGAGCATTGCCTGCTGTGTGCGTTTACTCACACCTTCGCAGTGCAGTGTTCTCTTGGATGAGTAGGCGTATTTGCCAGTCTTGGGGTCCTTGCCGAGGTTGAAGCGGTATTGGAACACCCCCTCTTTAACTTGATATACGCTGCCGTTTCCGACGACTCGTGGTTTGGTGCTCATGGTGGGATTCCTTGGGATTAGGCTAGGGGCAAGCCCTTAAAGGCTTGCCCCTAGCCTAATCCCAAAAATCTACCCAAGCAAGAGTATCTGGGTAGAATTAGGGTAGAAAGTTATTGAAGCCTATATCTCGCGATTCTTGAAACATGCCGTTTTACATGCGGTTATATGAAGTTGTATAAAATTATAAAACACCAGCTCAAATAGAAATACAAGACCTCCTAAAGCGGGTGTCGACGGTTCGAATCCGCCCGGGGGCACCAGAGAAATCGCAGGTCAGGAGTTAATTTTGCTTCTGACCTGTTCTGGTTTTGGGGCTAAGAACTGCTTTTGTTTGTAAATCTGGTAAGTAAATAATTTAACTTACCGAGTTTTCCACTGAAAACAGGAAATCACCATTTTGGGGAGAAAAAGTTTTCAACAGCCTTTAGTCGGTTCCATTTTGGTGAAGCGCTTCCCCATTTTGGGTAAATAATTTCACCATTTTGATGATTCGACTGCATTGAGTTTTTGATAAAGACGCCTGTTCAGAAGCTTGTGTAATACCCAGTTTGGTGAAACCAATTAATAGAGAAATATACATTAAAGAAATAGGGACGGCGATGCCGTCCTCTTCGCTCGCAGAGCTCGCTGCGCGGCCACGTGCCGTGTCCTTGCCGCCGGCTAAGCCGTCGATAAAGAATGGGGACAGCGATGCTGCCCCCCTTCGCTCGCTGAGCTCGCTGCGCGGCCACGTGCCGTGTCCTTGCCGCCGGCTACGCCGCCGATTTATTCGCTCACTTCGTTCGCTGATTGATGGACTAATCCGATTTATCGGTGACGCCAGTCATAAGTGCAGCGATTGATATGTTGAATCCATTGGCAATTTTAGAGAGGTTGGAAAGGCTGACATTACGCTGCCCGACTTCAATGCTCGCGTAGTAGGAACGATCCATTTCAATCAAATTGGCGAACTGCTCCTGGCTGCACCCGAGTCCAGCGCGGAGCTCTTTGCATCTCATGCCGAATGATTTCTGAAGCGTCTTCGTATCCATGACAAAAAGAGTCATGGATTGTTGTATAAAAGCCAATGGACTATATACAACAATCCCAGTTAAGGCGCATAAATACCTTTATTGGAAAGAGTTCTGATGCCTAGTCGGACATGGCATAGAAAAGGAATGGAATAGCAATGACTCAGGGAAAGCACTTCGCTGCCGGTGGCGATCACTTCGCCGCACTGCCAAGCAAAAAGATTCACGCCCCGAAGGGAATCGCGCGTCTGACCGTCACCGCGGCGACCATGGCCGCCATGACCGGATCGAGCCTCATCTCACCGTTCACGGCATTCGCCCAGACCGGTGACGGGGGCACGCAGCACCCCGCCGTGATGTCGCCGATCGCCGCCCACGCCGGCGCGAAATCCGCCGCACAGACCATCGCGGACCTGCAGAAGGCAGTCGACGAGGCGAAGGCGAAGGAGGACGCCGCCAAGGCATCCTACGATGAGGCCGCCGGTCCCTACAACGAGGCGGCTTCCGCACGCGACCAGGCCAAGGCATCCTACGATTCGGCGGTCAGCGCCGGCACGGCAGCCGACCGTGCGGCGATGGACGAGTACGCCCGTCAGGTCGCGGAGGGCAAGGACGCCGCCGATGCCGCCGGCAAGGACCTCGAGCAGGCGAAGGCGGGTCTCGCAGACGCCAAGGCGGATGCGTCCGAGAAGGACGAAGCGTACCAGTCCGCCCTCAAGGCGGCCCAGGATGCCAAGGATGCCCTCGATAAGGCCAAGGCAGATGCCGTAAGCGCCACCCCGGAGGCAATCAGTGCCGCCGAGCAGGCCGTGCGCGACGCCCAGGCTGCCGTGGACAGGGCACAGGTCGAACTGGACAACGCCAACGCGACGCTTGCCGATGCCCAGTCCAAGCTGGTTGCGGCCCAGTCTGCAAAGGATTCCGCCGATGCCGTCCTCACTGCAGCCCAGCAGAACAAGGACGCGGCGGATGCGAAGGCCGCAGCCGCCAGCGCCGCCTACGAGAAGGCGAAAGCAGACCTCGCCGCAGCGGAGGCAGGCGCCAGCGGCCCGGAGTACGATGCGGCAAAACAGAAGGTCGCGGACGCAGAGGCAGCCCTCGCTGCCGCACAAGCGACACAGTCCCAGTGCGAGTCCGAGCTCGAGCAGGCGCAGTCCGCTGCAGCAACGGCACAGACCGAACTGAATGATGCCCAGGCGGCTCTCTCCGTAAAGCAGCAGGCCGCGACCGATGCCGAATCCGGCGTGAACGCCGCCCAGTCCGCACTCGATGCCGCGAACGCCGACCTCGATGCCGCCAAGCAGGCGAACGTCGACGCCGTCGCCAAGCTGGATGCAGCGAAGCAGGCTGTCAAGGATGCCGAGTCCGCCAAGGCGGCCGCCGATGTAGAGATCGCGAACGCCAAGACCGCAAAGGATACCGCTGACGCCGCCGTGAACGCCGCCCAGCAGAAGGTCGACGAGGCCCAGGCGAAACTCGATACCGCCGACGCGCAGCTCAAGCAGGGAGCCATCGGCTTCTTCAAGGCCATGGGTGCCGATTCAGCCATCGAGCTCATCCAGAACTGCACGTACAAGGACTACACCGAGATCGGAAACAGTCTCGACGCCACGAGCCTCGACAACATGCTCTTGTCCATCACGGTCATGAAGAATGTGAACGCATACCGCAAGTCCGTCGGTCTCTCCGAGCTTCAGGTCACCCACAAGCTCATTGCGGCGGCGATCGCCGATGCAAACTATTCGACGAAAAATGTAGAGCATGCCCAGCAGTTCGATGTCGGTGAAAACCTTGCCTGGAGCTATCGCGATCCCTGCAAGGCCTGGATCTATCAGGAAAAGGACCTGTTTGACAAGACTGCAGCCTCCCTTGGTGCGACGAATCTTTCCGGAAAGGATGCCTACGACTTCTGGTATGCCAATCAGGATAAGTTCGATTACTTCCGCATTGGCCATTACATGAACATCATCAACCCTGACTATGCTGTCATGGGATGCGGCCTGAACGATGACACCCGTTTGACGTTCTCGCTCACGTTGCAATACGGCGGTTGGTCCGGTTCAGGCTGGAACATGAATCCCATCTCCGTCGACGAGTACGAGCAGAATCTGACCTCCTACATCAACGGCCTGAAGAGCGCCAAGAGCGCACTCGATGCCGCCAAGGCCGACCTCGCATCAAAGCAGCAGGCCGCCACCGACGCCGCTGAAACCGTCCAGCAGAAGCAGGTCGCAGCGGATTCCGCACAGGCAGGTGTCGATGCCGCGAAGCAGGACGTCACCGATGCCCAGCGTGCCGTCGATGCCGCAAAGGCTGATGTCGCCGCCAAGCAGCAGGGCGTCACGGATGCCCAGACCGAGCTTGATGCGGCGAAATCGGACCTCGATGCCGCCAACGCGGCAGTCGATACGGCAAAGTCGACCGTCCAGCAGAAGCAGGTCGCCTTTGATGCCGCCAACGCAGCCGTAACGACCGTACAGTCTAAGTTGGATGCCGCCAAGGCGGACACCGTATCCAAGCAGCAGGACGTCTTGGATGCGAACGCCGATCTCGCGAAGTTCTTCCAAGACGTCGCCGACGCCAAGAAGGCGCTCGATACAGCAAAGAGTATCCATGACGCGGCGGCAGCCGAGCAGGTCGAGAAGGCGACCGTCCTCGCCGCCGCCGAGCAAAAGGCGGACGCCACCGCACGCGCCCTCGCGGATGCCCAGCGTGCCGTCGATGCCGCAAAGGCCGACACCGGCGTTGCCGCCGACAGGCTCACCGGCTCCCAGACCGATCTCGATGACGCACAGTCGAACCTCGACATCCTCACCGGTCTTGCCGCGAAGCTCGCAGAGGCACAGCAGCGCGAGCAGGATGCAGTAAAGGCTGTCAATGACACCAAGGCCGCGCTCGATGCCGCGAAGGCGGATGCCATCGCCGCCGAGTCCCTGGTCTCCGCCGCCGAGCAGGCAAAGGCGCAGGCAGACGCCAAGCTGTCGAAGCTGAACTCCATCGATGCCGGCGCGGCGATCGCTTCCGGCCATGATGTGAACGCGGATGACGCCCTCAACGCGCTTTTTGCCGCAGCAGTCGAGGCGCGTGCCAAGGTCGCGCCCGCCAAGGCCATCCTGGACGAGAGGCAGGCCGCGGTGGACGAGCTCCAGCCCGGCTACGATGCGGCACTCGCCGCCTACGAGTTGGCGAAGTCCGACCGCATCGCAGCGGAGCAGAAGCTTTCCGATGAGATCGCACGACAGGAGGCAGAGGAGGCCGCAAAGCAGCAGGCGGCATACACTCCGAAGCACCTCGCCGGCACGGAGACCGTCCAGCCCGGCAGCCTCGCCCAGCCCGGCAGCCTTGCCCAGACCGGCGACCGCGCGGGACTCATCGGCGAGACGTTCGTCATCGGCGGTACCGTCCTCGTGGCAGCCGGCGTCTTCCTCGATCAAAAGAAGCGCCGCGGGCAGATGTAAAAGCGAGCCGGGCGTTGGATATCGGCTGGTGTCCAACGCCCGGTTTCATAGGCAGGGAGATCGGTGTGAGAACAAAGGCTATTATCGTTGCGCTTCTGGTGTGCCTTTCGGCACCTCAACTTGGATGTGCCAGCGTTGCAAAGCAAGGGAGCGGCTCTACGGAAAGGGCCGCTACGGCGGTAAAGAATAAAGACAAAAAGAAGCCGAGCGAAGAAAAGGCGGCGCAAGCCTCTGGAACCAAGACCGAGGAGAAGAAAGAATCCGACGACAAGGACCAGAAGTCCGATAACTCCAAGAAAGAGGATAACAAGTCTTCCGACTCGTCGAAGTCTGACAGCAAGGGAAACTCCTCCGACTCGAAGCAGAATTCCGGCAATTCACAGGGTTCCGGCAGCAATAATTCCTCTTCCAACAGCGGTAGCCAGAAGAAATGGGTTGCCGAGCAGGGCCACTGGGAAACCGACTACAGCCAGGTCTGGGTACCGAACGTGGTATACACGCGTCATCCTCGTTTCTGGGTCAATCATGGTGGCACTATGGTAGGGCCCTTCGATTCATCCGATGCCGCCTACGCTTGGATTATTAACGATGGCGAAAACGGCGGTATCGGTGGATCCGTTGTAGATGATTCGTATACCACCTCTGAGGACCAGGGTCATTATGAGCAGAAGGCTACGGGACAGCATTGGGTTGTCGACGTCGCCGGTCACTGGGAGTAATGGACATTTGTTCCTCTTCTCTTACATTCGGTAAATGTTTATTTATTTGTGGGCGGCCGGTTCGGCCGCCTTTTTTAGACGCCCAGTCTGGGAGCAAACGATAGGAAAGCAATCAAACGAGAGGCTGTTCCAAAAGAATCCGGCGGTGCCAGATGCTTCGAGCAAAACCTTCCGCAAATCGGTAAGGTCTTCCATCAACTTGCTCCAGCCCTCGCCCGGAGTCCACTGCGCGGTAATGCAAAAACTCGGCATCCCTCGCATTCGCAGTACCGCTTCGCTCTCGCTACAGCGAATTTCTAACACTCAGCATCCTTCGCGTTAAAAATTCGCTTCCGCTCACGGTCTCCGCTGACACTACGACACCGCGAAGCCTTTCGCTCGAAACGAGGCCTCTCGTTTCGTGTCTACGCTACGCTCCGCCCAATCACCGTTCCGGAGATTGCAAGATGACTGTGGGTGGCATTTTTGTGGGCCCATCCGGACCCCAAAACACCACGCCACAGACCTTGCTTATCGCCTGCTACGGCGATAAGGTTGTTTCGAAGTTGAAACTTCGCGATGAAGAATCGCGAAGTCGATTCTTCATTTTTGGAACGACGCCAGCCGTTCCTCATCAAAAGGAAAGCGAATCGCATAGCAGGTTTTGATCGGAGGCCTCTCCGATCGCTGATTCGTTTTCCGAGGAGGAATCATGAGCAGGCTCCGCCCACACACCGTCAAGGCGTCTCTTTCAAATGACGAGAAGAAAGCCATCGCTGCAATCGCAAAGCGACATGAGATGAGCGAGGCGGAACTCATCCGCTTCGTTTTGTGCAATGCCGACGATCTCGATATCGATTTTGGTTTTTCGGAAATCGCTGACCAGAAATTCCGAACCGATGACATTCACGTCCGGGTCTCGCCGGAAGAAAAAAAGAAAATTGAAAGCAATGCTGATTCCCTTGATATGACTGTCAGTTCGTACGCACGTCGCGTACTGCTCAAAGGGAATGTTGAGAAAATCGATGTCGATCGGGCGTCGATTGACAAGATCTATCACGAACTTCTGAAGGAAGGAACAAACCTCAATCAGCTGATGTACTTCGTGAACGCCCAGGGGCTTCCCGCGTACAACGAGAAAGCTGTTTTCCGCACACTCGAAAAGGTTTACCAAGTTGGGCGTAAGCTGGATCGTTTTATCGACGAGCTCGAAAAGCGCTATTTCGTCGGTGGTGATGTGAAGTGACGGTTATCAAACAGAAAAGTGTATCGAGCGACCGCTACGCAAAGAACGTCCGTAAATACATCAACGGAAAAGATGCGCTTGTGCGCGGTGGCTGGAACATCGAATACAGCGATCGCTGGTTTTCGAAAATGGATAGAACCAGAAAGGTTTTCCATCATGACAAGCCGTCGAGAGCCGGAGCCAAAAACGTAATCCTGCTACACCAGATCCTCGCGTTCCTCCCGGAAGAATGCTCATGCAACGGAGGCAAGATGACCCCCGATGCATGTTTGGCCTACGCGGAGCAATGGCTTGCGAAGCACTATCCGCATCAACAAGTGATTCTCGCGTTGCACGAAGAAAGCGATAAGGCGGGAAAGCGCTACGCAGTGCACATGGCGATCAACCGTACCGATTTGTTAACCGGCAAACGTTGCGAGACGGGTGGGCGACGCGGAAAGTACGAACGCGCTGCGTGGGTCCGTGAAATGGACGAGGCTTGGAATCTTACTCAACTTGAAAAGGGAAAGAAAAATTCGAAGATTCGTGATCGCCAGCCGCGCGACACAGAAAAGGAGATTATCGGTCGCGGTGAGTACAGTTATAAAAACAATCTGCGCGAGCTGATCCATCTTGCAATCAATGAAGGTCACCCAAAGAATATGGAGCAGTTCAAAAAATTACTTGCCTCATGGGGCGTAGACATTTTCATCAAGAACAATCGTGTCTATGCGACAGATCTCGATATCAAAGAGGCCGGCAACCCGAAGTGCACTTTCAACCTGACCCGTCTTGACGGGCGGTTCGCGATCAAGCAGCTCGAGGCGGCCTTCAAAAATAACGTGCTGGAAGCAGAGCGAGCCCTTCCATACGAGAAGCGCTGTGAGATTTACATCCAACGGCTTAAGAAGGCGTATTCGGCGTGGGTCGAGCAGGCGAAGGCGAGCAAGGGCGTCGCCTACAACCTGTTTCCGAAGTTCATCGCACCGAAGTGCGATGAGGACCTGCTCGAAGATCCGGCGGTTCGCGATGAGCTTCTTGCGCGTCGCGGTTACGCAAGGGAGATTCGCAACCGCTATGCCGGCGCCGTTCCCGATGCCGGCGATGATCGCGTTCGCGCCGCAGGTCGAGCCCATGGTGGTAACGTTGACATCTCGCCGCAGGTCGATCGCGCGGTCGACCGAGGCGATTACGCTCGCGGAGACACGCCTCGCTAGTTTTGGAAAGCCTGT
Organism: Sodaliphilus sp.; assembly: GCA_963657575.1. Taxonomy (GTDB): domain Bacteria; phylum Actinomycetota; class Coriobacteriia; order Coriobacteriales; family Coriobacteriaceae; genus Collinsella. The sequence continues at coordinate 137 of CAVKNR010000008.1, read as the reverse complement.
CGTCGGTGCCCTAGCGCACTGCCATCCAGTGCCGATTCTGCCATACTCGCAATTCGGCGAGGATGAGGAGTATGAATTGATCGGCGGGAGTCAGCCGCTCTGATAGAATCGTCCTTGCTGTCGGCAGCCCTCGTGCC
>CAVKNR010000007.1:0-24492 GCA_963657575.1 Sodaliphilus sp. | reverse complement strand
TGATGTCGCCGCCGGCCGCGAGTGTGGCGAGCACGGCGGTGAGCATGTAGGCGACGGGGTCGTTGGAGCCCGATTCGACCTCGAGCAGTGAGTCGGTGCCGCCCCTCAGCGACAGGCTGTGCTCGCGTAGAACACTAAAGACGCTGGCCGCGTCGGTGGATGCCACGACCGAGCCCAGCAGCAGGCCGCCGATCCAGTCGAACCCCAGCGCGAAGTGGGCGAACACGCCGGTGATGCCTGCGGTGATGACGACGCCGAGCGTGCTCAGCAGCACCGCGGGCACGGCGACGGGCTTGGCGCGGTCGATGTTGGTGTTAAAGCCGCCGTAGAACATGATGAACAGCAGCGCCGTGCTGCAGACGGTTTCGGTGAGCGCGTAGTCGCTAAAGTCGATATGCGCCGGGCCGTTGACGCCCAACAGCATGCCCAGCGCGATAAAGATGAGCAGGGTGGGGAAGGGGAGTTTTTTGCCGACGGGTTTGATGGTCAGGCACAAAATGATGACGAGGCCGATAAAGAGAAGGATCTGGTTCATGGATAGTGTCCGCTCCTGGGTGGTTGGCGTGGCACGGTCAGTTGTCTGCGGTTATTTGTACCCAAAGATGGTGGGTTTATGGGGTTGGATTGCGGGCGTGCGCGATATCGTCATAGACGGCTTCCGTCTTTGCCTCTGCTCGGAAACCCTTTCCAGCTTTATTGCAACGGAGTACAATGGGTAACGTTTAAGTTCAACTTGAAGTTTTAGTTGCGGCGCCGGGCTTCGGCCGCAATGCAAGGAGAGGCGTACCATGGCGATCTATGTGACATCTGATGCTCACGGGCACGTGCGTGCGCTTGACGAGGCCCTGTCTAAGATCTCGTTGACGTCCGACGACACGCTGTACGTGCTGGGCGATATGATCGATCGCGGGCCCGATCCGGTCGGCGTTATTAAGCTCGTGCGCTCGCTGCCCAACGCCCGCGTGCTCAAGGGTAATCACGAGCAGATTATGCTCGATGCCATCATTGGCCAGGATCCGCTCGATGCCGAGACCTGGGATATCAACGGTGGCTGGACGACGCGCGAGCAGCTCAACGACATGGAATTTGAGGCATACGAGGAGCTCGTGCGATGGATGGCCGCGCTGCCGCTCTACGCGGTGGCCGAGACCGAGGAGCGCCCGTATCTGCTGGTGCATGCTGGAATCGAGATGAAGGCGGCGCGCGCGTTTTTGCTTGAGTATGGCGTCGATTGTGCCGATGGCGTTGGAGCGGTGGGTGCCGATCGCGAGCTGCTGCAGCAGATGCTCGCGGTGCAGTCGTCCGATGACCTGCTGTGGATTCGTCACGGCTATTGGGATGTGCCGACCGGGCTGCTTTCTACCGAGGGTAAGGGCCCGGTCGTGGTGAGCGGTCACACGCCCACGGTATCGCTTGGGCGCTATTGCGAGGTCGGTGGTCTGGCGGGGCTCGATGAGGAATCGGGACGCGGGCAGATCGTGCGCTTGGGCGGCGAGGACACTGCCGGCGTGCCCGATCGCATCGACATCGACTGCGCTGCCGCCACCGGCTCCGAGTTCGGCCGCGTGGGCATCCTGCGCCTGGACGACGGGGCCGAGTTCTACGCGAACATCAACCCGGGCGAATAACCTTGTTCCGCCGATCTACCGTAGCTAATTTGGGACGGGGCTTTTTTAGCTACTTTTGCCCTTCTGCCCGCTAATTGATTTCTCTGGGACGGGGATTAAATAATCATTTGGCTGCCCGCCGGCTAAGTGAGTAGACTTTTTTGGAAATGCCGAGCACCCAACATATTTGCCTCAATAAAACCGCAGGTCACAAACTTGTGCTCTGTCGGTGTGGTCGGGGATTCGGTAAAAACCTACTCACTTAGTTTTACGCGATGCATATTGTCTTCAACGAGACCCCAGCCGGGGCGATTCCATCGCAAATTCCGGTGACCGGGGCAGCTAATTAGGCGCCGTATGGGTTCCGGTCGCGCTCGATGCGTTGGCGGATGTGGGCGTACTCGATTATCAGCAGCACCAGGAGTAGGGCCATGATGGCTAGGTAGCTCACGACGGCGCCCATCAGGCCGAGCAGATTGATCAGAATCACCGGCAGCACCACGCTCACGGCAAAACAAATCAGGTAGACCTTGGTGACGTCGCCGGCATGGCGCAGCACCGTGATGATGGCGTAGATAAAGTCGATGGCCGCGGTGACGCCGCCGGCAACGACCATTAGCAGCGCCAGCGTACGGTAGCGTTCAAAGCTGAGGCCGTACATAAAGCTCATGAGGGGAATACCGGGACCTGCCATAAATACGGCGCACACGCCGGTGATGACCACGATCAGCGCCATAACGGCAACAATAATCAGGTCAAAGCGACGACGCTTGCGAGGATTAGCCCAAATGCTCGACAAGCGCAGGAGCTGCGGTTTATAGATAAATCCAATGCTCAGCAAAATAGCCTGCGCCGGAAAGAACAGGGCATTAAAGTACAGCTGATATTTGTATGCCAGCGTGCCTTCCATCACAAACTTGGGCATGCTCTCAATAAGGTTGAACAGGAACAGTGCACCAAAGAGCGGGGCGCACTGGACAAACAGGTGGCCGACCTCGCGCAGGCTCACGTGGCGCGATTTTTCGGTCTCGAGCAGGGCGAGCGGCGCGGTGACCAGCACGAGCGAGGCGATCGCGGTGACACCCATGGCCATGGCCGCGATGGGCATGCTGCGCGTGAGGAACAGCGCCACGCTGAAGACCGCGATGACGCCGACGGAGCGTAGCGTTTGGCTCATTCCAGCCAAGTAGAGTTTGTCGGCCTGCTGCAGGCGGCCTTCGTACACGTCGGCGACGCCGTCGATGACCTTATACAGGTAGACGCCCAGGCCGATCGTCGCCATCTGCGCATCATAGCCGCGGGCGCTGCTGTACATGAAGCCGCAGCCTAGGGCGAGCGCTCCACAAAGCCAGCGGTTGAGCTGGTAGGAGGCAAAGGACGTCTTTTCGTCGATGTCTGAGACCTGGAAATTGCGCACGCCGTAGTTGCATGCGATCATGATGAGCGTGCCGGTGACAAAGGCGATGGAGAACTTGCCGGCTTCTTCGGCGCCCACGAGCTGTGTGGACACGATGGTGAGCAGAGGAAACGCCATGCCCCACACGGCGGTGCCCAGGGTATTCCAGAGATAGTCGCGGCGGGTGGCGTGCTCCTCGTATTCCGCTTCCTGCATGGAGAAGCCGCCGCCGTAGATGGCGCCGAGCAGGCGGTTCCACCAAGCGTTGACCATGCGGCGGACGGGGCCGGGCTCCTGATCGCGTTCGCGCCGGCGACGTGTGGCTTGGCTGCTATCGGGTCCGCCGGCGTTGCGCTGACTCAGCTCCTGGATGCGTGCGAGCTCTTCGGCCGTGTGGGAGGCAGGGAAGAGGCCGTTCTCGATGCGGCCGCCCTGGGCCTTCGCGGCGCCGTCTTTCAATGCAGCGGGGTTGGAGATGCCGTTGCGGCGGGCGATGGCGCGGCGAATGCTATCGAGGGGCGTGATGCTCAAAGCGGGGTCCTTTCTATTGCTGCGCTCTAGTATAGTCGCGGTGGTATCCATTCGTGTTTTTGAACAGGTTGTTCAATAATTTCGGCGGCGCCATTCAGTAGTCGGCACTTAGGGACGTTCCTTATGTGCCGGCACTTTGGGAACGTCCCTAAGTGCCGGCATCCGGGGACGCTCCTTGAATGTTGCCTGTTCAAGAGTGTCCCCAATGACTAGTCGTTTAAGAACGTCCCCAATGACTGGGCCGCTTGCCTGCGATTTTTGACCGTTGGGCGGGCTTGCCGCCCTTGCCGCAAAAACGTTTTTGCATATCGGGTACAACGGGCTTTACGTGAGTAAAGTGCGCGCCGCGTCCACGTGCCGCGTTTTTAAAGGAGGCCCCATGCCTGGTGTTACCCCTGCAGAAGTTCTGTCCAATTTTGGCATTACGCTGGTCGAAGACCCCGCTGAGAACCAGCCCCGCCTGCTGGTTGACCTGCCGGCAGCCGAGCTCGTCGAGCATGCCATCCGCCGCAACGAAGGCCGCATGGCATCCAACGGCGCGCTGGTGATCGAGACGGGGGAGCGTACCGGACGTTCGCCCAACGACCGCTTTATCGTTGACACCCCCGATGTCCACGACAAGATTGCCTGGGGCGCCGTCAACCGCCCGCTGTCCGTCGAAAGCTACGAGGTCATCAAAGCCGGCATCGTCGACTATCTCAACGAGCGCGATGTGTTCGTCACCCGCGGCATGGCCGGCGCCGACCGCAACCATACGCGCCGCCTGCTCGTCGCCTGCGAGCGTGCCAGCCAGGCGCTCTTCATTAAGCAGATGCTCGCCCGCCCGCTCGCCCGCGAAATCGCGCGCACCGGCGAGCCGGACTTCTGCGTGCTCGCCGCGCCGGGCTACCAATGCGACCCTGCCATCAAGGGCCTCAACTCCAGCGCCGCCGTGGTCATCAACTTCCAGGAGCGCGTGATTTTGGTCGCGGGTACCGGCTACTCCGGCGAGATCAAAAAGTCCATCTTCAGCGTTATGAATTACCTGCTGCCCGTCGAGGACGACGTGCTGCCCATGCACTGCTCGGCCAGCATGGATCCCGTCACGCACGAGACCGCCGTGTTCTTTGGCCTGTCCGGCACCGGCAAGACCACGCTTTCGGCCAATCCCACGCGCCTGCTGATCGGCGACGACGAGCACGGTTGGTCCGACATGGGTATCTTCAACATTGAGGGTGGCTGCTACGCAAAATGCGAGGGCCTGGACGCCTTCCACGAGCCCGAGATCTTCAACGCCGTCCGTTTTGGCGCCATTTGCGAAAACGTGGTGCTCGACGAGAACCGCAAGCCCAACTATGACGACATCTCGATCACGCACAACACGCGCGTGGCCTATCCCGTGGAGCACATTCCTAACGCGCGGACTAAGGGCATGGGCACCACTCCGAGTGTCGTGCTGTTCCTGACTTGCGACGCTTTTGGCGTGCTGCCGCCCATCTCACGCCTGACGGCCGATGCCGCCATGTACCACTTTGTGACGGGCTTTACGGCTAAGATTCCCGGCACCGAGGTCGGCGTCACCGAGCCCACGCCCACGTTCTCCTCGCTGTTCGGCGAGCCGTTTATGCCGCTCGACCCCATGGTTTACGCCAAGATGCTTGGCGAGCGCATTGCCGACGGCCGCACGCGCGTGTACCTGGTCAACACCGGCTGGATTGGCGGCGGCTACGGCGTGGGCCATCGCATCGAGCTGGCCTACACGCGCTCGCTGGTCGCGCGCGCCCTCGATGGTACCATCGAGGACAGCGAGTTCGTGCACGACGACATCTTTAACGTCGACATTCCCACGACGTGCCACGGCGTGCCCGATGGCATCCTGGTGCCGCGCCAATACTGGCAGAGCACCGCGCGCTATGACGAGGCCGCGCACAACCTGGCGGTGATGTTCGAGGAGAACTTCGAGAAGAAGTACTCGCACCTGCCCGAGTCTGTCAAGGCCGCCGGCCCGCATGCCCAGGTGTCCGCTGAGGCCCGTCATCGCGGCCGCGGCCTGCTGGGACTCCGCCACTAGCTTCGCCGTGAGTCCATATCCACCACAAAGGGGACAGGCACCTTTGTGGTGGTTTTGCTCGCGTGGATGACTCGGGTTACAATACGCCTGACATATCGTCCCCTTCTCCGGATGGGGACAGCGCAAGCGTTCTTGTGACGGCACCGTAGGACTTTGAAGGTGGCCGTTGTAAGGGCGCTTTTTGTTTAGGCGCCCTCACTCGGGCGCGCACAATGAAGGGAGAGCGTATGAAGAGCTTTATTGCCGAGGATTCATTCTGGGAGCTGTTTCCGCAGGCAGCGGTCGGTGTTGTGGTCGTGGAGGGCATGAAGCCCACGGCTCAGATTCCTCAAGAGGACGTGGATGCGATTGCGGCGTTGCTCGACCGCGCCAATATCGATGCGGAGCGTCATCTGACCAGCGACACTATCAGCGAGAACGCACCGGTCAAGGCATGGCGCGAGGCCTATCGTCTGTTCAAGACCAAGAAAGGCGCGCGCTGCTCGATCGAGAACTTGCTCAAACGCGTGCTCAAAGGCAAGCCGGTGGGCCACATTACGCCCGCGGTGGATATTTACAACACGGTGTCGCTGACCTACGCGCTGCCCGTGGGAGGCGAGGATCTGCATGCGATCGAGGGGGACCTTCGCCTGAAGGTGACCGACGGTGGCGATGCGTTCTTGCCGCTTGGCGAGGAGGCGGACGATCCGACGCTGCCCGGCGAGCTCGCCTACATCGACGATGCGGGCGCTGTGTGCCGCTGCTGGAACTGGCGCGACGGCGTTCGCACGGCGCTGTCCGATGATTCGGCCGATGCGTTCCTGGCGATTGAGTGCGTGGAGCCCGAGCGGATGGGGGATTGCCAGGCTGCGATCGATCGCTTAGCCGAGCTGCTTGAGCGCTATCTGGGAGCGACGGTTGTCATTAAGACGCTTGTGACCCGCGACAATCCTTGCGTGGAACTGTAGCGGCGCCTAGAACCTATTGATGCCCCAAACCACCACAAAGGTGCCTGTCCCCTTTGTGGTGGTTTTTATGTTGATGGGTTAACAAATGGGGTATTTGGGTACGGGTGTCGCCTTATGCGACTAAGATGTTTACCCGTTAGCATTATGCAAGCGAAAGGCGGTCGTCTCCCATGCAGCAGAGCGACGAGACACGTTTCGAGGACTTTGTCGGACTGATCAGCGGACTCTACAAGGAGATCCAGCGCATTAAGACGTCTGAGGGCGCTAGGCTGGGTCTCAAGGGCTCCGACGTTATGTGCCTGTACTATCTTGAGCGCAGCAAGGATGGCCTGACTGGCGCCGACCTGGCTCGCATGGCAGGCGTGACCCGCGCCGCCGTCTCGCGTACGCTCGCGCATCTGGAGGAGGGTGGCTACGTCGAGGTCGATGATTCGGGCGATGCCGCCGTTAAGTATCGTGCTCCGGTGCGCCTGACCGCTCTGGGCGGCGAGAGCATGAGCGAGGCGGACCGCATCATTCGCGAGGTGCTCGATACCACCGGTAAGGCTATGGGTGTGGAGCAGCGCGAGCAGATGTATGCGTCGCTGCGCACGATTCTCAACACCCTGCGCGAGATCTAAGGCCGCCAAGGCATTTGCTACCCATTAACAACTGCATCGTCCCGTTTTAAGCGCGTATACCGTGCCGGGGCATTGTTGTCAAAATTCCCTGCGCGGGACCTGCGCAAGAAAGGATTCGTTATGTCCGTCCGCATTATTACCGATTCCGCAAGCGATTTGTCTCCGGCGGAACACCCGGCGCTGGCTGTTTTGCCGCTGTCCGTCACCTTTGGCACCGATGTGTACATGGATGGCGTCGACATCGATCACCAGCGCTTTTACGAGATGCTCGTGGAGCGCGATGAGCTGCCCAAGACCGGCCAGGTCAACCCGTACGCGTTTTCGCAGGCTATTGCCGAGGCGCGTGAGGCCGGCGATGAGGCTGTGATTATTACCGTGGGCGCTAAGCTATCAGGCACCAACCAGAGTGCCCGTACCGCACTTGCCGAGGCACCAGGTGGCGACGTGTTCGTGGTAGACAGCAACAATGTCACCCTCGGCGAGCGCGTCCTGGTCGAGTACGCGCTGCGCTTGGTGGACGAGGGCCGTAGTGCGGCCCAGATCGCGGCGGCCGTCGAGGCCGTGCGTGACCGCGTGGCCGTCATCGGCCTGCTCGAGACGCTGGAGTACCTGGTTCGCGGCGGTCGTCTATCTGCTGCGGCCGGCGCCGTGGGCACGCTGCTCAACGTGAAGCCCGTGGTGGCTGTCGAGGACGGCCTTATCGTGCAGCTGGGCAAGGCGCGCGGTTCCAAGAACGGCCGCAACCTGCTGAACCAAAAGGTCGAAAAGTCAGGCGGCATCGACTTTTCCATGCCGCTGGCGCTGGGCTATACGGGCCTTTCGGATGCGGTGCTCAAGAAGTATGTCGAGGACAGTGCGGCACTGTGGGCTGGCCACACCGAGGGCGAGTTGCCCGTTCACACCATCGGCGCCACCATCGGCACCCACGTAGGCCCCGGCGCCGTCGCCGTAGCCTTCTTCCAGCCCGCCAACTAACCGACCTGCCATAAACCACCACAAAGGGGACAGGCACCTTTGTGGTGGTTTATGCTTTTCAGGGTGGAAGGGAGCGAGCAATGGCGTCTGAGGGCTTTTTTGAACGGGTGTACGAGGTGGTCGAGCAGATCCCCGAGGGGATGGTCGCCACGTATGGCCAGGTGGCGCTGCTTGCCGATCGTCCACGAAGTGCGCGGTACGTGGGGTATGCCCTGCATAGTAATCCGCGCCCCGGCCAGATTCCCTGCCATCGTGTGGTGTTTGCCGACGGTCGCATTTGCGAGGGCTTCGCTTTTGGCGGTCCCGATGCTCAACGTGAGCTTTTGCTAGGGGAGGGTGTGGCGTTTAAGGACGACATGCACGTCGACTTGGCCGCCTGTCGCTGGCCTGCCGGGCTCTAGCGGTTCTGCCGTGGCGAAAACCACCACAAAGGCGCCTGTCCCCTTTGTGGTGGTTTTACGCTGTAGGTTTACCAGAGCTAACTTATGGAGAAGGTGTGGTGGCGTACTTTGCCGTCAGAAAGTAAACCACGGTGAACTATATTGGTTTCAGCAACGGAGCAGGCAATAGGCGATGAAAAAGCCTGCCCTGTTGAGTTTGATTCGCATTCCTCCCCTCTGTGCGATTCAACGGTGTACTTCGGGAACAGGCCCGCTGGCAACTAGCTGCCGGCGGGCCTGTTCCTGTTTGTCGAGGGGGTGCGATGGACGGAGCCGAAGCGGTCCGGCTCCAAAAAAGGCGGACGCCGTAGCGCCCGCCCTAAAGCAATCGAAAGCTCAAGCCAGCAGATCGGTCTAGTACACCATGCCCATGGCGTCCTGAACCTCTGCCAGGGTCTGATCGGCGATCTCGTTGGCGCGACGGTTGCCCTCGTGCAGCACGTCCTTCACGTAATCCAGATCGTTCTCGTAGCGCTGGCGACGCTCGCGGATAGGTGCGAAGTACTCGTTGACGGCCTCGGTCACGTACTTCTTGAGCTGGCCGGAGCCGCCCATGCCAATCTCCTCGGCAATTTCGACCTCGGAGCGACCGGTGCAGATGGCGGCCGTCGAAAGCAAACCGGACACGCCGGGGCGGTTCTCGGGATCGAACGTGATCATGCGCTCAGAGTCGGTCTGGCTCTTCTTGATGCGCTTGGCCGTCTCCTCAGCGGTCATCGAGATGTTGATGGCGTTGCCGTAGCTCTTGCTCATCTTGCGACCGTCAAGTCCGGGCAGTAGCGGGGTCTCGGACAGCAGCGCCTCGACCTCGGGGAACACCTTGCCGTAGCGGTTGTTAAAGCGGCGGGCGATGGTGCGGGTGAGCTCGATGTGCGGCAGCTGGTCGCGGCCGACGGGCACGACGTTGCCCTTGCAGAACAGAATGTCGCAGGCCTGGTGCACCGGGTAGGTGAGCAGAAGGCCGGTAAGCTCGTGGCCCGAGGCCTCCATCTCGGCCTTGACCGTGGGATTGCGCGCCAGCTCGGCCTCGGAGACCAGCGACAGGAACGGCAGCATGAGCTGGTTGGCGGCGGGCACGGCGGAGTGAGCGTAGATCATGGTCTTGTCGGGGTCGATACCGCAGGCAAGGTAGTCCATGACCATGTTGTACACGTTGTCCTGGATGTGCTCGGTGGTGTCGCGGTCGGTGATGACCTGGTAGTCGGCGATGAGTACGTTGGTCCTGGCGCCCATGTTCTGCAGCTCCACGCGGCCCTTGAGGGTGCCAAAGTAGTGACCCAGGTGCAGACGGCCGGTGGGGCGGTCGCCGGTAAGCATGGTGAACTTCTCGGGCGTCTTGGCCAGGCCCTCGCGAATGGCGTTGCTCTTTTGCAGCGCGACTTCGTAGCTGTTCTCGTTTGGCATGATTGCTCCTAACGTTCGTTCGCAGGTTTTGATGATAACGCGTTTATTGGAGGGGCGGGGCGTAAGTAGGCGAGGGGCGGGAGAGGGGTGGCTTGTGCGATGGGCGCGGCGTGGCCGCGCTTGGCCAACGGTGCCTTGGCACATCCTCGGCAGCTTGCCCTAGAGCTTGTGGTGGCGCTCTTCTTTGCGCTCCTCGGCTGCCTGCTCCTCCTGCTTAAAAGCGGGGTCGTCGGGGGTGACCAGCTCGTCCTCGTGCGTGCGCTTGTTGTAATGGTGGCGTAGCACGGGTTCAAACAGGTGTAGGTGCTTGGCGAAGGCAGCCGAGCCAATGGCGAGCACGGTAAAAATGAGCACGCGCATGGGCACCTCGACCTGATTGATGGCGGCGGCGCCGGCCGAAAGCATAATGCACCAGGCATAGATGAGCAGCACAGCCTGTTTTTGGTTGTAGCCTTCTTGGATCAGGCGGTGGTGGATGTGGCCCTTGTCGGCCTGCCCGATGCTAATGTGGGCGCGCTTGCGGCGCACAATGGCGCTAAACGTGTCGATGATGGGCACACCGGCAACGATGAGCGGGATGATAAGCGAGGTGAGTGCGGCGGTGCGGCTCACGTTGAGCAGCGAGATGGAGCCCAGCGCAAAGCCCAGAAGCAACGACCCCGAGTCGCCCAAGAAGATACTTGCGGGGTTGAAGTTGTAGCGCAAAAAGGCCAGACAGGCGCCAAAGAGCGCAATGGAGAGCGCGGCGGCGTCGATGCGGCCCGAGAGAACAGCCATCGAAAACATGGTGAACGATGCGATGCCGCAGATGCCCGTGGCCAAGCCGTCGAGGCCGTCGATGAGGTTAATGATGTTGGTGAATGCCACCAGATAGATCACGGTAATGGGGTAGGCGAGCCATCCGAGCATGATCTCGCCGGGAGCAAACGGGTTGACGATGACGCCGATCCGCAGGCCGCCCATGCAGGCGATAAGCGCGGCGAGGACCTGTCCGGCCAGCTTTTGCTTGGGCGTGAGCTGGAAGACGTCGTCGATGGCGCCGGTCGCAAAGATAACGGTAAAAGAAAGCGCAAGTATGGGGTAGCTGATGTGCAGACGGGGGTGGGGCACCAAAACGGGCGGCCAACCCAGGTACCAGGTGCCTAGGATTTGCACAGTGCAGGCGACGACCAGGCCCAAAAACACCGCCGTTCCGCCCAAACGCGGGATGGGCTTGGTGTTGATGCGGCGCTTAGAAGGATAGTCGACGGCGTCGAGCTTGATTGCCAGGCGCTTGACCAGGGGTACCGTGAGGAAGGTCGTGATAAAGGCCGCCGCTGCCACGCATAGGTACGGTATGTAGCTCGGGGATGAAGCCATGAATCTAAAAACCGCCAAGCGTCGAAGGAAAAGGTCAGAAGAACGCCATGCGCAAAGGGCATAGCCGAACCATAATACTCGACCAAGGGGGGTGCATGGAATTGCACGCAGCGATAATCACGCGCTTACCAGATATTGGGATGTTGTCGATGGCTTGTCGGGATGCCGGCGGGGATCCATATGGACTGTAATGGTGATTTTCGGCAAAAGAAAACCACCCCCCACGTTACGAAAATGAACCCACCTAAAACAGGTGGGTGCCCTCATCGACTGTTCCAGCGTCCTTAACAACGAAGGATACCTGTACTAGGTACGACTGTGTGGGCTCCCTAAATAAACGCGACGGTTCACCCAGTTGCTCCGCGGGGGGCGGAATACCTACATCATAAAGCGGCACTTTATCGATTCCAGTCTTGACATTACAAAAATCGTGTCGGACGATTACGGCGCCTTGGGCTCGAGCCGTCTGTGGGGTTGATCCCTTTACGTTTGAGCTGCTGAATCGTTGTTTTGGAGCATGGTTTTATGCCGACGTCGTTGACCGAACTTTTTTCGCCCGCCTGCCATTTGTGTCCGCGCCGTTGCGGTGCGGCGCGCGATGAGGGCGCGCACGGCGTCTGCGGTGCTAACGACACGCTCAAGGTGGCCCGCGCCGCGCTTCATATGTGGGAGGAGCCGCCTATCTCGGGCGAGGCCGGTTCGGGCACGATCTTCTTTAGCGGCTGCTCGCTCAAATGTATCTACTGCCAGAACCACGAGATCTCGACCGGCAATTTTGGCCTTGAGATTTCGCCTGAGCGCCTGGTCGAGATTATGCTGGAACTGCAGGACCAGGGTGCCAACAACATCAATTTGGTGACGGCGACGCACTATGCGCACCTGTTGCCTGCCGCGATTGCCGCGGCACGGGCGCGCGGACTGGTTATCCCAATCGTCTACAACACGAGTGGTTACGAGCGCGCGAGTGCCGTGGCGGCGCTGGGCGACCTGGTCGATGTGTGGCTCACCGACTTTAAATATGCCGATGCCGGGCTTGCGCAGTCGCTCTCCCATATAAAGGATTACCCGCGTGTGGCCGTGTCGGGTCTGGCCCAGATGGCGCGCGAGATCGAGCGCCGCGGGGGAGAGTTGGTGGACGAGGACGGGCTTATGAAGCGTGGCATGATCGTGCGTCACCTGGTGCTTCCGGGGCATGCAGACGATTCGTGTCGCGTGCTGGACCTGGTGTGGCAGACGGTGGGCGACGTGCCGATCTCGGTTATGAACCAGTACACGCCCAATGCGCTCATGCGCGAGCAGGGCGGCGACCTGGCACGCGCCGTGACGCGTGAGGAGTACGAGCAGGTGCTCGACCATGCCGACGACCTGGGTTTTACGACGATGTTCTGGCAAGAGGGCGGCGCGGTAGACGAGAGCTTCACCCCCGCCTTCGACACCACCGGCGTCCTCACCAGCGCAAAGTAGAGCGCACGCTGATGATTTTTCTGGGACGGGGATTAAAAAATCATCGAGAGGATCGCCTGTTCGAAAAGTTGTCAAAATAGCCGCGTCCCAAAAAGACTGGTTATTGGGCGTTGACAGTTGGCGAGCCGTAGGTAAAATATCGACTTGTCCTGGGGACGTAGCTCAGTTGGGAGAGCGCTGCCGTCGCATGGCAGAGGCCGAGGGTTCGACTCCCTTCGTCTCCACCCATGGATTTGATAAGCCGCTGACATTGTGTCGGCGGCTTTTTTTAAAAGAAAGGGCTATATCATGGCCGAGCTTGAGTCCCAACCATTGTCCGACGAGGAGCGCGCCGAGTTGGAAGAGCTCCGCGCTGAGAAGGCCCGCCGCGAGGCTCGGGAAGAGGCCCGTCGCGAGCGTGAGGAGCTGGCTGCCCTGCGTGCCGAGCGTGCGAAGGCCGAGGAGGCCGCCGCGAACGCCGCATCCGCATCGGCGCCCGCGCCCGCACCCAAGCCCGCTGCTGCGAAGCCTGCACCTGCCGCGCCCAAACCTCAGCCTAAAAAGGCCGCCCGTCCCAAGTCCGTCGAGCCCAAGCCGAGCCGTGACGAGATGACCTTTGCCCAGCGCATGGTTACCTCCAAGGAGCCTATGGGCGAGAACGAGATCCCTGGCATGGCGCCGGCTCAAAAAATCATCATTGTCCTTGCCCTCATCGCGTTTGTCATCTTTATGGGCTACACGATCCTGACCAGCATGGGCCTGCTCTAACCGACTCGCATCGGGCGTCATGTCCGCATGCTCTGCTCTCGTCCAACCCTCAAATTCTGCACCACACATCCGAAAGGTCGCCCCATGGCTTTGACCGACATCTCGCATCCCACCGACATTGCAATGCTCACCGATCTGTACGAGCTCACTATGGCCCAGGGCCTGTGGGAGAGCGGCAAGGCCAATGAGCAGGGTTGTTTTACCGCGTTTTACCGCGACCATCCCTTTGGCAGCGCCTATGCCGTCATGTGTGGCACCGCCGAGCTGCCCGAGCTCGTCGAGAACCTGCGCTTTACGCCCGAGGATATCGACTACCTCGCCTCGCTTGAGGCCCCTGCCGGCGGCGCGATGTTCAAGTCCGCATTCCTCGACTACCTGCGCGATTTTCGTGCGCATGTAAATATCGACGCCGTCCCCGAGGGCGAGCTCGTCTTTCCGCGCGAGCCCATGGTGCGCGTCACCGGTCCTGCGCTCGAGTGCCAGCTGCTTGAGACGGCGCTGCTCAACATCGTCGGGTTCCAGACGCTTGTCGCCACCAAGACGGCGCGCGTGGTGCTCGCCGCCGACGGTCGCCCCGTGGCGGAGTTTGGCCTGCGCCGCGCCCAGGGTCCCGATGGCGGCCTGGCCGTTGCGCGCGCGAGCTACGTTGCCGGCTGCTCCTCTACGTCCAATGTGCTCGCCGGCCGCCGCTATGGTATTCCCGTCTTTGGCACGCATGCGCACAGCTGGGTGATGAGCTTCGATTCCGAGCTCGAGGCCTTCCGCGCCTTTGCCAAGTCGAGCCCCAAGAACTGTACGCTGCTCATCGACACCTATGACGTGCGCGAGGGCTGCGAGCATGCCATTACGGTTGCCAAGGAGATGGAGGCGGTGGGCGAGTGTCTGTCGGCTATTCGCATCGACTCCGGCGACCTCGCCAAGCTCTCCAAGTATGTTCGCGGCCGTTTTGATGCCGAGGGCCTGCCCTATGTGGGGATCTCGGTTTCCAACGATCTTGACGAGTACACGATTCAGTCGCTGCTGGACCAGGGCGCGCCCATCGATAGCTTTGGCGTGGGTACCAAGCTCGCGACCTGCTATGACCAGCCGGCGCTGGGTGGCGTGTACAAGCTTTCCGCCCGCCGTGCGAGCGAGACAGATCCATGGACGCCGGTGGTCAAGCTCTCCGAGCAGCCCTATAAGCGCACGATCCCGGGTGTGCAACGCGTGCGCCGTTATTACGACGGCTTTGGCGGCCCAGTCTGCGACATGATCTACGACGAGGACCATCTGGCGGGGGAGGGCGCCGCGCGCGGCAATACCCTCGTGGCCGTGAATGATGCCGCCCTGGTGACCGACGTGTCCGAACTTGAGTATCGCGAGCTGCTGGTGCCGATCGTGCGCGATGGCAGTGCGGTGGCTCCGCGTGAGAGCATCCAGGACGCGCGCGAGCGCTGTGCTTGGGCGCTCGATCATCTGGACGCAGCTTTCAAGCGCTTCCTGTACCCGCAGACCTATGTGGTGGGCATGGAGCAGGGCCTGGCTCAGGTGCGCGACGAGCTCGTGCGCAAGAACATGGCCGCGGCTTCGGCCTTCCCCTGGGCAAAATGATCCGAAGGGGACGGAGGAAAACGGATCATTTTCGTCCGTCCCGCACCGGGTGCCCCGGCTGCTCCAGCTCGCCCGCCTGCTCAACACTCGATTGGTTTGACGTATGACGACTTCTTATAAAACGATGGTGGTAAAGATCGGCTCGTCCACGGTGGTGGGCGCCGACGGCAAGGTCAACCGCGCCTTTATCGGCGGGCTTGCCGATCAGGCCGCAGCGCTGCGCAAGCTCGGCTGGCGTCTGGTCGTGGTGAGCTCGGGCGCTATCGCCTGTGGCTATCCCGTGCTGGGCTTCGACCGCAAGCCGGTCGGCGACCTGCCGAGCCTGCAGGCCTGCGCTTCGGCCGGCCAGTGCATCATCTCGTCGGCCTACGACGAGGAGTTTCATGCGCGCGACCTGCTCACCTCGCTCGTGCTGCTCACGCGTCACGACACGGCGCGCCGTACGTCCTACCTGCACGCGCGCGACGCCCTGCTGCGCCTGGTGGAGCTTGGCGTGGTGCCGGTCGTCAACGAGAACGATACCGTTACTGTCGATGAGATCAAGTTTGGCGACAACGACACACTGGCGGCGCTTGTGAGCTGCCTGGTTTCTGCCGATCTGTGCGTGACGCTCTCGGACATCGATGGTCTCTATACTGCCAATCCGCATGAGGACCCCACGGCCGAGTTTGTTCCTGTCGTGCATAAGATCGATGCCAAGATTATTGCCTCGGCGGGCGATTCTTCCACATCGGTGGGAACGGGCGGCATGATTACCAAGATCCGCGCGAGCCGCATCCTGATGACGGCGGGCATTCAGAGCGTGATTTGCTCAGGCGAGGAGCCCGATGCGCTCGTGCGCCTCGCCCGCGGCGAGAGCGTGGGCACGCTGTTCGATCCGCCGGCGGAGCGTCTGGACATCGCACCCCGCAAGCTGTGGATCGCACTGGGCGACAAGGCGCATGGCTCGGTGACGGTCGATGATGGTGCTGCGAAGGCGCTGGTTAGCCGTGGCTCTTCCTTGCTTGCGGTGGGTATTCGCGAGGTCGATGGCCAGTTTGCCGAGGGCGATGTGCTCGATGTGTGCGATCCGAGCGGTATGGTCGTCGCCCGCGGTATCGCCGAGGCCGATTCGGACGTGCTGGAGCTTGCTGCCGGCCGCCGCCAGGACCAGATCGCCAGCAACCGCCTGCTCGCTAACTTGGCCGAGAAGCCGGCGATACACAGGGATAACCTAATCGTCTTCGCTTAACCAATTGACGCTGCAAACGCCCCTAAGCGGCAATCTGACGTTCAATCGTCGGGCATGACCAAAAGGTCAATGCCCTCCTCTTTCACGTCACCTTGCTCGCTTAGGGGCGTTTTCGCTTTCCGTTCTCTACCTGCGATGGCCGTAACGCCGGCATATCGTAAGTTGCGGTGAAATAGGGATGGTTTGGCGGCTTTAAAGCCTTTAACAGTCCTTATTTCACCGCAACTCGTTGAGGCGGCGGGGTCCCACTGCCGGCACTTGGGGACGTTCCTTTTGTGCCGGCACTTTGGGACACTCCTTAGCTAGAAGATCCGGCGCAGGTCTCCGCGGTTGAGCGCTTCGTCGAAGAGGTGCTTGAACACCGCGCTGCCGTGCAGGCCGTCGTGCTCGAACTCGTTGGTCACCCAGGCATGCGAGTTGCCCACGCGGCTGAGCGTATCGAGCTGCAGGCCCGAATCGACGTACATATCGTCGAAATACACCGCGGCCTGGAGTGGCACCTCGTTGCAGGCTAGGCGCTGCGGGTCGTAGATCTTGTCCCAGCTGGTGTCTTCCATCAGCAGGTCCATGGCGGGCTTAAACGGCATAAGCTCGGGCATCTGCTCAAACATCCACGGGAACATGGCCTCGCCGGTAAACATGAGCGGGCGCGCGAGTGTGTCGAACTCGGCACGATGGGCCTTCTCCTCTGCTGCGGCCCAGCGAATGGGCATGGTGTCGCCGTCGGCGTAGATAAACTCCTGCAGCGTCCAGTACAGCGGGTTTGTACGCGTGTTGGTGCGCTCGAAGGCGCGCATCAAAAAGCTGTCGGATACCGAGGAGCCGCAGCTAAGCGTACCGTCGCCAGTAACAAACGCGTGATCGATAATCCAATGCATGCGCTCAAAGCTCGGCTTCATGCCAAAGTCGCTGCCCATGAGCTGTAGGCGCTCGACCGTCATCGGCGAGCCGTCGGGCAGCACGGGCTTCTGGGCCTCGAGCGCATCGGCCAGGGCTGCCACGCGGTCGACGTCAGCGGGGTAGCGGTCATAATACTGCTGCGTCTTGGCGGCCATGCGCGGGAAGGTGTGCGCGTAGACCTCGCTTGCGCTCGCTGGCACGTGTGGAATGCCGCCGCAGGTAAAGCTTGCCGCCACGCCTTCGGGGAAGAGCGACAGATAGCTCAACGTCAAAAAGCCGCCGTAGCTCTGGCCGAGCGTGACCCAGGGCTTGCCGCCAAAGCCCACCAGACGCAGGTACTCAAAATCGCGCACGATGGAGCTGGCGAGGTGGCGCTTGAGGAAGTCGGCCTGCGAGCGTGCTGTATCGGCGCCGGCGGCCGTTGCGCGATCACCCAGTGCCTTGATCGTGCGTCCGTCCACGCAGCTACTGCGTCCGGTGCCGCGCTGGTCGGGAAGGACCACACGGAAGTGCTTGACGGCCTCCTCGATCCAGCCGTCGCTTGTAGGCGACAGCGGACGCGGGCTCTCGCCGCCGGGGCCGCCCTGCAAAAACAGGAGCAGCGGCAGATCGTCGTTGATGCGGTCGGGCGCGCAAACCACGCGGTAGAAGAGCTTGATGCTCTCGGGCGCGCCGGCGATTGGTGCCGGCATAGCGCCGCGGCGCATGGTGCTGCCGACGGCCAGGAGCATCGGCTCCAGGCCGCGCCAGTCAAGGGGGACGTCGATGCTGTGGTCCTCGACGTAAAGGCCGGGGACGTGGTACGAAGTGATGAGGGCCATGTGAGTCTTCCGTTCGTTGCGGTGTTTCGGGTTGACCAATTCTACCGCCGCGGGCGAGGCCATGCGCAAATCGGCTACCATGGTTGCAAACTTCTAGGAGAAAGGGCCGCCCATGTCGGTCGATATAGCCACGTATGTCCACGATCTTGCCGTTGCCGCCAAGGCAGCGTCGGCCTCGCTTGCCACGGCGAGCGATGAGCAGCGCCAGGAGGCCGTGCGCGCCATGGCCGCAGCACTGCGCAACGGTGTCGACTCCATCGTCGCCGCCAACGAGCTCGATATGTCCGCCGCGCGCGATGCGGGCACTTCGGCCGGTCTGCTCGACCGTCTGCTGCTGACGCCTGAGCGCGTCGAGGGCATGGCCGCCGGTTTGGAGAAGCTCGCCGAGCTGCCCGATCCCGTCGGCCGCGTGCTCGACCACCGCGTGCTTGCGAGCGGTGTGGACCTGACCCGCGTGAGCGTGCCGTTGGGCCTGGTCGCCATGGTCTACGAGGCGCGCCCCAACGTGACGGCCGACGCCGCAGGCATCTGCATCCGTACCGGCAACGCCTGCATTCTACGCGGCGGCTCGCTGGCCTATCACTCGTGTGCCATGATCGCCGAGCTGCTGGCCGATGCGCTCGAGGCCAAGGGCTTCCCGCGCGAGGCCGTGTCGATGATCGAGTCCACCGACCGCGAGGCCACTGGCGAGCTCATGAAGCTCCGCGGTATCGTCGACGTACTCATTCCGCGCGGCGGTGCAGGCCTGATCCAGCGCTGCGTGCGCGAGTCGCTTGTGCCGGTGATCGAGACGGGCACGGGCAACTGCCACATCTACGTGCATGAATCCGCCGACTTTGATAAGGCGCTCAACATTATCGTCAATGCCAAGACCCAGCGCGTAGGCGTGTGCAATGCCGCCGAGTCGCTGCTGGTCGACCGTGCCGTTGCTGATCGCTTCCTGCCCGCAGTCGTTGCCGTGCTGCACGACCACGGCGTACTGATTCACGGCGACGAGGCCACGTGCGCCGCATGCGCCGACGCTGGGCTTGCCGAGGGCGACAACTACGTCGCCGCGACTGAGGAGGACTGGGGTCGCGAGTACCTGGCGCTCGAGATGAGCGTGAAGGTCGTGGCAAACGAGGACGAGGCCATCGCACACATCAATCGCTACGGCACGATGCACTCCGAGGCCATCGTTGCCGAGGACACGGATGCTTGCGAGCGCTTCCTCGATGCGGTCGATGCCTCGGCCGTGTACTCCAACGCCAGCACTCGCTTCACTGACGGCGGCGAGTTTGGCCTGGGTGCCGAGATCGGCATCTCGACCCAAAAACTCCACGCCCGTGGCCCCTTTGCCGCCGAGGCCCTCACCACCTACAAATACAAGCTCCGCGGCACCGGCCAGGTCCGTCCCTAACGCCCGCGCAAACAAAAACCACCACAAAGGTGCCTGTCCCCTTTGTGGTGGTTTTAGGTGGCGTTGACGGTTAGGCCTGGAAGGTATCTCGGTCGGGGGCGAAGGACTGCATGGCCGCGATGGTGCGGTCAAAGAGCTCGGGGAGCTCCCAGCCCAACATCTCGGCGCCCTGCGAAATCACGTCGCGCGAGCAGCCGGCGGCAAAGCGTTTGTCCTTGAACTTCTTCTTGAGCGACTTGGTCGTAAAGTCCATAACGCTCTTGCTCGGGCGCATGATGACGGCAGCGCCGATCAGGCCGGTGAGCTCATCGCAGGCAAACAGGATCTTTTCCATCTGCAGCTCGGGCTTGGGTAGTGAGGTGTTGAAGTCCGACGTGTGCGTCTGGATGGCGCGAATGAGCTCGGGAGACGCACCTTCGCCCTCAAGAATCTCGGCAGCATAGATGGTGTGGTTAATGGGGTCGTCCTCATGCTCCTCCCAATCCAGGTCGTGCAGCAGACCGACGATGCCCCAAAACTCCTCGTTCTCGGGGTCGAACTCGCGCGCAAAGTAGCGCATAGTGCCCTCGACCGTCTCGCCATGGGTGATATGGAACGGGTCCTTGTTGTGCTCATTGAGCAGTTCGAACGCGCGGTCGCGGGTGATTCCGGCGGTAAGCGGCTCTGCCATAAGAGACTCCTTGTGCTCGTGGGTATCGATAAGAATGAATACTACTAGAACAAGAAAACCACCACAAAGGTGCCTGTTCCCTTTGTGGTGGTTTTTGGCGCGGATGGGTTAGTTGAGGGCGGCTTGGGCTAGGCGGGCTTCGGCGGCCTCCTCGGTGACGCCAAGGGCCACGGCGAACTCCTCGATGGAGCGGCGTTTGGCCTCCTTGAGTACGCGCATGTAGTAGGAGCTGGGTTTTTTATCAGCTTCCTCGGCCTGGCGAATGCGGTGCATCATGGTCTTTGCCACGCGGACCGTCTCGGGCGCGCCCAGCTTGAGCTGCTGCTTAAAGTGTGTCTCCTCAAGCGAGCTGTTGCGCTCGGTAAAGGTGTCGCACTCCAGCTCGTCATAGTGGCTCAGCAGGTGCTCGGCATCTTGCTGAGAGATGGCGGCGTGCAGACGGTCGGCCTGCGCCACGGGGTACATGAGGATCGTCTGCGCATGTCCCTGCTTGGTCTCGAGCAGCAGCATGGGCTGCGGTGTGTCGTCCCTAAAACCGACGACGGTGCAGACTCCCTGGCCCGGATGAATGACGTGTTGACCGATTGAGAACATGCTACCTCCAACTTATACGAATTTACGTATGTCTAGAATAACACGCTGACGTGCGCAAACCCGTACTTTATGCAGGAAAAGCACACAACTCTGATAGGTAAGAGTATTCGATAACAGACGCAGCTCATTCACACCTTTATGCATTTTCAACGCCTGCATAATCTGCAGGCAGACCGGCATCTTTGAGTGACTCCATACAAGCTGTAGTCATTTTTGTGCATATGCAATATCTATTAGCTTTACCCTGCGACAGTGCCCGTCGCTTGTGATAGAGTGCTACAAACTCTGGCTTTTGCCCTACGAGTGACCAAGAGCTCGGGGGCTTTAACACAAGGAGGATCTATGCCCGAGAAGATTGAAGAGCTGGTACGCGCTGCGCTTGCTGCGGCCCAGGAGGCCGGCGACCTTTCCGCATTTGAACTTGACGATTGCGCTATCGAGCGACCGGCTGACACTTCTCATGGCGAGTGGACCTCTACCATGGCCCTGAAGTCCGCCAAGCTGGCCCACTGCGCCCCGCGCAAGATCGCCGAGGCCATCGTTGCCCATATGCCCGAGGACCCCGCGATCGAGAAGGTCGAAATCGCAGGCCCCGGCTTCATCAACTTCTACCTCTCCGTTGCCGTCAAGAATGCCATCTTTGGCGAGGCTCGCGAGAAGGGTATGGACTTCGCTAAGTCCAACGTCGGTGGTGGCCTGAAGACCCAGGTCGAGTTCGTTTCCGCCAACCCCGTCGGCCCCATGCACATCGGCCACGGCCGCTGGGCCGCGCTGGGCGACTCGCTCTGCCGCGTTATGGATCACGCCGGTTACGACATCCAGCGTGAGTTCTACATCAACGACCACGGCTCTCAGATGAACACCTTCGGCAACTCCATCAGCACGCGCTATATGCAGCTTGCCGACATCATCGCCAAGCAGGGCGTGGATATCGACGAGGCTCACAAGCTGCTGATCGCCGACCGCGACGCCTTTGTTGCCGACGAGAACGACGAGCATCCCGAGACCCATCCGTATCAGGACAACTTTGCCGAGACCCTGGGCAAGGACTCCTACGGCGGCGACTACATCATCGACGAGGCCGCCGAGTTCTGGCGCACCGACGGCGATAAGTGGGTCAACGCCGATCCGCAGGAGCGCATGGAGAGCTTCCGCGAGCGCGGCTATGTAAAGATGGTCGACAACATGCGCGACCTCTGCCACGCCGTCAATTGCGACTTCGATCGTTGGTTCTCCGAGCGCTCGCTGTATGTGAAGGACACCGAGGGCGAGACCGCCGGCACTTCCGCCGTCGACCGCGCTTTTGAGAAGCTCGACAAGATGGGCTACCTCTACACCAAGGACGGCGCCCTGTGGTTCCGCTCCACCGACCTGGGCGATGACAAGGACCGCGTTCTGATCAAGTCCGACGGCGAGTACACCTACTTCGCCTCCGACGTCGCCTATCACTGGGATAAGTTCCAGCGCGTCGACCACGTCATCGACATCTGGGGCGCCGACCATCACGGCTACATCGAGCGCGTCCGCTGCGTCTGCGACGCTCTGGGTTACCCCGGCAAGTTTGAGGTTCTGCTGGGCCAGCTCGTCAACCTGCTGCGTAACGGCAAGCCCGTCCGAATGTCCAAGCGCAAGGGCACCATGGTGACCCTGCAGGAGCTCGTCGACGAGGTCGGCTCCGATGCCGCTCGCTACACGCTCATCTCCAAGAGCTCCAACCAGATGGTCGACTTCGATATCGAGGCCGTTAAGAAGCGCGACAACTCCAACCCGGTGTACTACGTGCAGTATGCTCATGCTCGCGTGTGCTCCATCCTGCGCCGCGCCGCCGACGTTACCGCCGAGCAGGCCGCCGAGATGGGCATGAAGGCCGTCGCCGAGAAGGCCATCGGCGAGAACGTCGACTACTCGCTGCTGACCGACCCGACCGAGCTTGCCCTTTCGCGTAAGCTCAACGAGCTCACCGACCTCATCGCCAGCTGCGCTCGCGACCGCGCCCCGTTCCGTCTGACGCACTTTGCCGAGGAGCTTGCCGGCGACTTCCACAGCTTCTACGCTGCCTGCCAGGTGCTGCCGAGCGAGGGCCGTCCCGTCGACCCCGAGCTTTCGCGTGCCCGTCTGGCCGCTTGCGACGCCGTCCGCGTGACGCTCGCCCTGGTGCTCACCCTTGTTGGCGTTTCCGCGCCCGAGCAGATGTAATCTGCGAGTCATTTGACCGTACAGACTTGGTTTAACTAAGCCTTGAAAGCCCGATCTCCCACGGAGGTCGGGCTTTTTGCAAACGCCGACGTATTGACGAATTTGGAACTGCTGGAAATACGAAACTATGCCGGTTTACTACGATGAAATGAGAAATTCCAACCACGCCGGCTTTTCGCAAAAAGTGCAAGGCATCTACCTGCGGTTTTAGTTCAACAAGTTTCGGAGTGGTCGCGGTTGAGCGATTCATCGTAGTAAACCGCCATAGTTTTGGCGGAGGCAGTCAGATTTGTGGGTGTTAAACCAAAAAGTGCCCCTTTTGACTAGTCGTTTAAGAGCGTTCCCAATGACTAAGTTGCAGGTGGTTGCGGTTGTGTTACACTAACGCTGCGTATATGACGCAATCATCTCGATACAGATCAATGATGTCCGTCGTTTTGAACGGAACTAGACTGTTTAGCCGCCCTGAAGGTTTATGCAGGGAGCATGTGATCACAGGGCTTGAAAAGAAAGTTGAGCAAACACTGTGTCTGATCAACAGCAAGAAAACGAAATAACGACGACGCAGGCCGCTCCCGCTGCACCGGTTGCGTCGGACCAGGTCGCGGCGCCCGCGCAAGCCTCGGCTCCTGAGACGCCTACGCCTGCAACGGCTGAGAAGGCCGTTCCTGCAACTGGTGAGGAGGCTGTTCCGGCAAAGCCCAAGCGCACGCGCCGCGCGGCCAAGCCTGTCGCTGACGGCGAGGAGGTCACCAAGCCCAAGCGCCGTGCCACGCGCACGACGCGCGCCAAGCGCACCGTTGCAGCTGACTCCTCGGAGCCGATTTCCGATGAGGTCGCGCAGGCGCGTGCGTTGGCGCAGATTAGCGAGGCTCAGGTGGTGCGCGCCCGCCGTCGTGCTGCCGAGCGCGAGGCCGCGGCTCTGACCGAGCTTGCAGCTCCGTCTGTGCCCGAGACACCTGCCGCCACCGAGACCCCTGTCGCCGACCAGCCGACCGAGAAGCCGGTACCGCGCACACGCCGTCGCACGGCTGCTAAGGCCGAGCAGGTTGCCGATCAGGTAACCCCCGAGCTCACTGAGGCTTCGGTCCGTTCCGTGGCAGGGGAGGGCACATCGCCTGTTGAGTCCGCTGCGTCTGTCGAGGCCAGCGAAGTTCCCGTTGTCGATCCGGCTTTGCGCCCGCACCGTCGCGGTCGCAAGCCCAAGGCCTTCGTCGAGGCAGAGAAGGCCGCAGCTGCAGCTGCAGCCGCTCGGGATGCTGCGGCGACCGCCGAGTCTGCAACCGCTGCCGATGCACCCGTCCAGGATGCTACGACTTCCGAGGCCGCTCCCGCCGATGTCGAGCCCGCCGACGTCCGTCCTGGTCGCAGCCATCGTACTGCTGCTAAGCGCACGTCCAAGGCCAAGACTGCCAAGAAGGGTGCGTCCGAGGATTCCGCCGAGACGACCGCCGATGCATCGACTGATGCCGCCGAGCCCCAAGACGTCGAACAGTCTGCGTCCGAGAAGCCCAAGCGCGGTCGTAAGAAGTCCGCTAAGGCCAAGGCGTC
>CAVKNR010000006.1:0-25818 GCA_963657575.1 Sodaliphilus sp. | reverse complement strand
CGCGAGCGCCGTCGTCCCTGCCGCCGCCGCGGGAGAGGCGACGGCCATGCCGCCCACGGCTGCCGAGAAGGCGGAGACGAAGCCCACGACGCCCTTGGCCACACGGAAGGCCGCGAACGCGACGGCGAGGCCCTTCACGTAGGGCGCGGCCTCGCTCGCGTGGTCCTTGAGCCACCCGGTGGCGTCCGAGACGCCCTTGACGACCGGCTTCGCGGCGTCGAGCGCATTCTTCAGGCCGTCCGCCGCATCTTTGGCGGCGTCCCCGGACGGCTCCACGCCGAGCAGGGACAGCGCGAGGCCGCCGATCGCCCCGCCCACGTTGCCCGCGGCGGCACCCAGCTGCCCGATGGTGTCCGATAGGGTCTGGGCCGCGCCGTTCTGCCCACACGAGTCGATAAAGGCCGACACGCCGTCCGTGACGGCGGTGATGGCGTCGGTCGCGCCGTTGATGCCGCCCGTGATGAGCGGCTTGAAGGCGTCGAGCAGGACCATGCCCGCCTTGACGCCAGCCGCCTCGAGGTTGCCCATGGCGCCCTCGATGGTGGCGGTGGAGGTCGCCGCCTCCTTGGCCGCGTCGGTCATGCCGAGGTCCATGATGGCGCGGTTGAACTCCTCGGCGGAGATCTCGCCCTTCTCCATGGCTTCGCGGAAGTTGCCCGCGTACGCGCCGTTCGCCCTCAGGGCCTCCTGCAGCTTGCCGGAGGCTCCCGGGATGGCGTCCGAGAGCTGGTTCCAGTTCTCGGTGGTGAGCTTGCCCGCGCCCGCAGTCTGGGTCATGACCATGCCCACGGACTTGAACGTGTCGGCGTTGCCTCCGGCCACGGCGTTGAGGTTGCCCGCCGCCTCGGCGAGCTGGGCGTAGTTGTCCACGCCGTTCGCGGCGAGCTGCGCCGTCGTGTTGCGGATGTCGGAGAGGTCGTAGACCGTCTCGTCCGCGTAGGCCTGCGTCGAGGCCGTGAGCTGCCTGATGGTCGAGTCGTCGAGGCCCGCGAAGCTCAGCGTGCTCGCGAACTTCTGCGCGGAGTCCGATGCATCGGCGATCTCTCCCATGAGGCCCTGCACCGCGCCGATGAGCTTCGAGCCGATAGTTGAGGCAAGGCCGCCGAGCGCGCCCGCGATGGCCGCCCCCTTGGCGGAGATGCCCTTGCCCACGGACTCGCCCATGGAAGAGCCCGCCTGCGTGCCCGCGCTCCTGAACTTCCCGAGGAACCCGCCGCCGGGCTGCGCTGCGCCGCCGAACTCCTTGGAGAAGGCCGCGCCGCCAGACTTGCCCGCGCCGCCCAGCTCCCTGTCCATCTTCGCAGCGAAGCCCGACATGGTGGGCATGATCGTCACGGACGCCGAGCCGACGTTCACCGCCATCTACACACCCCCTTCCGGGATGCCGAGAATCCTGTCTATCTCGCCGCGCGAGCGCTCCGCGTTGGCGCGCCGCCGCTCGGCGTCCGCCCTCTCGCCCGGGGTCTTCGGCGGCTGAGGGACGCGCCGCCCCTTCTGGCCGTCCTTGGTGCACTGCCTCCACGCCAGGAGCCTGAGGTAGTAGACCGCCTGGTTGAGCATGTACTCGCCCTCGCTCCACTCGAGCGCCGGGCTCTGCCGCCTCGCCGTCCTCGACTCGCGCGGCAGCGCGTGCCACAGCATCGCCCAGCGGGTGCAGTCCTCGTCCTCGGCCTCCAGGGGGAGGTCGATGCCGTAGAACTGCCTGAAGTCCGCCACCGTGTCCTCGCGGTGGTCGAGCCAGTCGCGGGCGAAGCCGGTCAGTTTTTTGCCGAGATGGCCTCCGCCATCGCTGAGGTGAAGGCCGACCAGTCATCGGCGGAGCACCCCAGCTCGTCGGGGGCGTTACCATCGGCGTCGGGGATGCACCCGATGTAGTCGATCAGGTGGCCGCAGCAGACGATGTCCATGGCCTCGTTCGCGGCCCTGGGGTCGCGCTCGCCGAGGTTGAGGGCCGTCTGGACCTTGAGCGACGCGAACGCCGTCTTGTCCACCTCGAACGTCAGCCCGCGGAAATCGAACTTGACGGTGTCGTGCTTCTTCTTAGTCGGCATTCGCCGCTCCTTGTCTCTTCGTCGGCAAAAGGGCGGGCGCGGCGCGCCCGCCCGTCATCAGTCCTAGGCGGCCTTGGTGGTCTCCGTGGACTCGTAGTAGTCGTAGCAGGTGTTGCCCTGCTCGTCGGTCAGGTACTTCATCGTCAGCGCGCGCTGGCACAGCTCGGAGCTCGCGATGGTGAGGTCGTCCAGCTCGGAGGACTTGCCCTTCGGCACGACCTTGCGCCAGCGTCGGCCGTTCTTGAGCACCAGCTCGAGCACGTACGCGAAGGTCGGGTGGGAGTCGGAGTTGTGCTTGACGGTGATGAGGCCGCCCGCGTCGGTCACGTTGTCCTCGCCGTACTGGCGCTTCAGGGTCTCGGCCTTGATCTCGGCGAGCGTGAGCTGCGCGGACTCGACTCGGTTGGAGTTGGTGGAGTCCATGACGTCGCCGTTCATGTCCGGGATGTCGTCGGAGTCCTCGTCGACCGTCTCCACGTAGCCGTCCTCGGAGATGAAGCCGAGGCACTTGAACGCGGGGTCGAGCTTGGTCTCGATGTCGGTCGGCAGGTCCGTGCCCACGGGCGCGGAGAAGATGTAGCCGCCCTTCACGCCCTTTGCGGAGCTGACGTTCGCCTGGTTGTTGGTGTTGGTTTCTGCCATTCGCAGGCCCCTTTCTTGTCTACTCGCAGACCCACAGCTGGATCTGCACGATGTAGCGAGAGCGGCCCGTGTCCGGGTCGTTCTGCCGGTAGGTGTTGGTGACCTCGGGGTGGAACACGTTCGGTTCCTCGTCGAGGTCGTAGACGGCGGCGCCCACCCTCTCGGAGAGCGCCTGCGCCGCCTTGCGCTGCTTCTTTCCTGCCCAGCAGTCGACGGCGAGCTGGACGGGCTCGAACATGGAGCCTCCCCCGCCCAGCCGCTCGACGCTTATGAAGCTTTCCGGCACGTCCGAGGTGACCTCCACGCGGCCGGGCACGCCAACCGCCTCGGAGAGCCTTCTGGCCACCACTGCCTCGATGTCCATGCGCTACCCCCTCGCCGCGCCGAGCGCCTTCGAGAGAGCCTTGTGCTTGGCCTCGCTATAGCGCCCGTGGTTCGTACCCGTGGCCACGATGTACGCGTGGTCGCCCTTCTTCGGAAGCACGACGGGCTTCATCACGAACGGCGGCTTGTAGTACTCGGACCCCGGGTAGGCGATGATGTCCTTTGGGTGGCGCCTCGCGGGGCCGCGGACCTCGCCGTTGCCCCCGGCCATGCTTACGGCCTGGGAGCGCACGCGCTCGGCCTTGACACGGAGCATGCCCTGGACGGCACTCGAGTTCTTGACGGCGCTGTAGCCTGCCCTGTTGGCCTTGAACTTTCCGAACTTGACGCTAGCCATCTGCGCGGGTCACCTCCGCGGCCATGTTGAAGGGGCCGGGCGTCGCCGCCTCGGTCGTGCGCTGCGGATCGCCCACCACGTCGTAGGTCTCGCCGCGCACCTCGACCGAGCAGCCGCGCAGGCTCCCGGCGTAAGTCTTGGGGAAGTGGAGCGTGAAGGCCACGGCAACCCCCTCCGGGCGCGTCGCGTCCATGTCAGAGGTCGCCCCCGGGCACACGACGCAGCGCACCTCCTCGCGCTCGGCCCCCACCTCGACGGGCTCGCCGAGGTCGTCGCGCTCGATGCTCGGGCGGATGACGGTGACCGGCTCCGTGGGGATGAGGCTAAACATGGTCATCGCCAGCCATCGGGACGATGACCGTGACCGTCTCGGTCGGTATCCCAGCCATCGGCATCACGCCTCCTCCCAGCGATCAGCGGCGGTCACGGGCTGGATGCTGCGCACGCGGCACCCGGCCAGACCGAGCCGCTTGAGGTCGGAGCGCCCCAGGTAGAGGTCTCCGGTCGGGTTGGCGAACGTGACGCTCGCCGAGTACGGGCCGGTCGTCTGCGACTGCTGGGTGATGCCCGCCATGGCGCCGGGCGCGTTGACCGCGCGGGCGACCATGGCCACGCAGACGGACTTCACGTTCTCATCGAACGTGGGATTCGAGCCGGCGAGGTACCGGATACCCATACGGCGCCGATATGCCCCGCGCAGGTACGCCGAGGCATCCTCGAGCAGCGCGGCAACCCTGGCCTCGTCCTCGGCGGCACCGCAGCGCGCCTCGTAGTCGGCAACAGTGGCGAAGGCGCCCACTAGAGCGTCTCCAGGATGGCGATGAGCTCCGCCTTGGTCGCCTTGCGCGGGGCGAAGCCGTTGGCGGCCTCGATGGCATCGCGCAGCTGCTGCACGGTCATCTCGGGTGAAGGCTTCTCGTGCACGGCCCGCTCGGGCTCGTCGTCCACGACGTCCTCGTCCTCGGCGCCATCGTCCTCGACGAGCTCCGCGGCGGCCTCCGGCTCGGCGGGCGGGAGGTCGACGTGGCCGAGGGCGGACAGCTCCGCGAAGCGCTCGTCGGTCAGCTCGACCTCCTCTCCCACGTAATGCACCGCGAGGGTCTCGCGGTCACGGTACGGGTAGGTGACCAAAGCGATCATGGATACTCCTTAGGGTTGCCTAGGCGGTCGGGGCGATGGTGCCCTTGACCACGAAGTCGATGTACTCGGCGAAGAACACGAGGCCGACGTAGGCCACGGTGTCGTAGGTCAGGCTCTTGAGCTCGGGCGAATGGGACACGGCGATGTAGCCGCTCTCGTCGGAGTAGAAGCCGAACAGGTCGTCGCCGTCGGTCGGGGCGACGTAGACCTTGATGTTGTCCTTGACGGTGGCGTAGATCGTGCCTGCGGCGACGGAGCCGGTGGACACGAGCGTGCCCAGGCCCGCCCAGTTCTCGATGTAGGAGATGCCGAAGGCGCTGAAGACCTCGGACTCGCCGATCTGCTTGGCGAAGTCGACCGGGTTGGCGAAGTAGACGGTCTCGCCGCTGCCGAAGCCGTACTCCTCGGTGAGGTTGGACAGGGCGGCCCAGGCGTTCGCGGCGGTGGCCACGAGGCTCTTGCCGGTCGCGGCCGTGGTGCTCTCGGCGCCGAGGGCGGCGACGAAGTCCTTCTTGATGTTGCGCTGCATGTCGGAGATCATCGCGGCGTCGGTCTTGTCGACGGCGCCGTCGTAGCCGCGCTTCTTGACCTCCTGCAGCGTGGTCTGCTTGCGGTAGGGCTTGAGCGTCACCTCGAAGGTCGTGACGTCCTCGTAGGTGTAGCTGGAAAGCGGGATGTCCTGGCCGGCGGTGTACTCGGCCTCGGAGAGCTTGCCGGTGATCTTCTTCTGGTGCAGGGTCTCGCCCACGGCGGCGTGGATGGGCGCGCAGGTGGACAGCATCGCCGTGAGCTTCTCGAGCGACTTGGTGAAGGTGTTCACGAGGTCGACGTTGCGCGCGGCTGCGAGGGTCTTGATATCGGGCATTGGGGCCCCTTTCTCCCCTTACTTGAAGAGGTCGATGTTGGCGGCGATGGCCGCCATGCGTTCCTTCTTGTCCTCGATTCCGAGGATGTCCTTCTTGGAGGGCTTGCCGGGCTTGGGCTTGCCGCCGGCCTCGGGCGCCTTCGGCGCGCCGCCGGCCGGTTTCGTGATGGCCGCCACGGCCTTGGCCTGCTCGGTGAGGGCGTCCTCGTCCTCGCCGTTGAGCGTGGCCACGATGGAGCGGTCGAGCCCGGTGGCCTTGGCCACGGAGTCGACGAGCGCGGAGCGGGCGGCGCTCGCCTTGAGGGCGGCGTTCTCGCTCTCGAGCGCGCTCAGGCGCTCCTCAACGGTCGGGTCAGTCTTGGTCGCGGCTGCCTTGAGCTCGTCGAGCTCCTTGAGGTTCGCCTTCGAGCGGCTCTCCCACTTGCGCGACTCCTTCAGCGCGTTCTCGTAGAGCGCCTTGTAGTCGGGCGCCGGATCGGTCTCTCCGCCCTGTGCAGAGTCGATCGGATCGGTCTCGGCGGGCGTGGTCTCCTGGGCCATGCTCCCTCCATTTCCGCCCCGTGCGGGGCATCGTCCTGCCCCGTGCGGGGCGCTTTTCGGCATGAAAAAGGCCACCCGTGCGGATGGCCTGGTTCAACGTTTTGATCGGGTTTCCCCCGTATGTGCGGCGGCGAGATCGCTGCCTTATGGCTAGATGCCCAGCTGCTTCTTGAT
Organism: Sodaliphilus sp.; assembly: GCA_963657575.1. Lineage (GTDB taxonomy): Bacteria > Actinomycetota > Coriobacteriia > Coriobacteriales > Coriobacteriaceae > Collinsella. Next base: position 19,685 of record CAVKNR010000006.1, on the reverse strand, counting down.
GAGCTCTGAGGCCACCATCGTGCATGTCTGCTTGACGACCGACAGGGACGTCTCGCCGACTGCCTTCGAGATAGCGTCTTTCGCCCTCCCCCACACCTTGGCGGAGCGGATGGCATCGAGATAGTCATACCCATCCCATGTCAGACGCGAGACGGTCACCCCGAGAGGCTCCTCCCCGAAGCCGTCATAGGACACCTCTGCCTCGACGAGGCCGTAGTCCCTCAGGAGCTCTACGTGAAAGGCAATCTGGTTAATATCGTACCGGCCGGAGCAGAGGGTGGTTTCGTCCACCCCGACCTCGGCGGACTCGGCGGTCATGAGGATGTACCTCACGATATCGAGGTCGCGCCTCACATCGCACCGCCGGACGAAAAGGCGTGGGCCATCATGCGTATGCCTCCTCAGGGAGGTTGCCATCGATGGCGGCATGGGGATTGCCGCCATGATCCTCCCAGCTTGCGCAGACGTAGCTGTTGTAGCCTTCGAGTTTCTCGTCCTCTCCGGCCAGCCAAATCGGCTCAAACTCGGAAACCTCGTCGTTTGGGATGGCCCATCCGAACATATCCCAGCAGTGCTTGTCGCCGATAATCTGCTGGCGGACGTCTATCGTGTCGAAAAAGAAACTCATCCCATGCGGCGCAAGCTGCAGGTTGAGGAGGTCAACGGAGTCGATGACGTACTCGCTGTATTCACCGGTCAGGTCACTTGCGTACCTTATTCCAAAGTGAGGTGTAGTAGTCACTGTAGCCCTCCTCGTATTTGAACAGCGAAACACGGACTTTTTTGTCGAGGTTGACGACGGCGATATCTCCGCCACGGAAGTAGACGGCGCAGCGCTGGCCGTTTTGGCCTCTTATGTCATCCACGAACGCGACATCATCCGCCTCGTCGATGACCTCTGACAATATTCTATCGTATTCGTCCTGCCCGGCCTTCGACCTGTAGTCGATTCCGTATTCTGCGGCGTGCTCTTTTGCGTGCCAGTTTCTTCGCTCTCCACTTGACCAGTATCTAACTTCGGCAGATGTCGGGGCCATCTCGCGTGCGGCGATCTCGCCATGCGTGATGTTCGCCTCAATGGATGGGCGCAGGTGGCTCCTCGCCACATCGTGGAGCGTCGGCGTGGCGTCGGCGTTGCCAAGCACCTCCTCGGCCAGCTTGACGGCCTCGGCTGTCTCTGCGCGCGTCCTGCGGGTCCGCAGGTATTCGTAGAACTCCTCGGCGTTTGCGAAGCCGTTCGCCTTGATCTCCGCGTTGAGGCGGGTCGCCGCGCTCATCCATCCGCTGCTCTTGTGGCCGACCTTGCGCATGTGCGCGGCGGGGTTGGTCTTCCTGACGTTCTCGGGCAGCTCGCCGCCCTCCATGACCTTGCGCCTGAGCTCCTCTCGCTCGGCTGCGCTCAGCCCCGCGGTCGCGTCGACCTTCTCGAGCTGCCACCACCGCTCCCGCAGCTCCTCCGGGTTCACGCCCTCCACGAGCTCTGCGTCTGGGTCGTCCTCGAAGCCGGGGACCACCTTGCAGTCGCAGTGCCGGTGGAAGTGTTTGAACTCGCCGGCGGATTTGCGCGTGTGGTAGACCGCGCCGCGGCTCGCGAGCATGATGCAGAAGGTGCAGGTCTCGAAGCCCGTCGGCACGCGCGCGAAGCGCACGCCGGCGCTCCTGTCACGGCCCACGTTGGAGATGATCGTCTCGTTCAGGCTGCGGAGCGCGTCGTTGCGGGCGTACTCGCCGCACGCCTTGGCGAACGCCGTGTCTCCGCCCTTCACGAGCTTCTTCGCCTGGTATCTGGCAACGGTATCGACCGATTCTGGCCTGTAGGTCGTCATGGTGACGGCCTGTTGCAGCCTGGCGCCGTTGCGCTCTGCGAGGTCGTCGTACCATTGCGCCGCGAACTCCGCCGCGACGTCGTCGTATCCCTGCACGAAGCCCTCCATGATGAGCTTCGCGGCCTCGCGCTTCTCGGCGACGGTCGCACCCTCGTGGGCGCGGCACCAGGCGAGCACGGCGGCCTCCACGTCGGATGCCGCCCCGTCGCCTATCTTCGCCACGGCCCGGTTGTAGGCCGCGAACTCCGCCGCGCTAATCATCGGCGGGAGGCGCGGGCTCCGCCGCCTGGGTGACGCCCGCCATCAGGTCGAGCGCCGCCGAGCGCGTCACGTTGCGCCTGATCTCGGACGAGACGTTGCGCACCTCGTCGTCGTCGAGGCCGTTGAGGCGCCAGAAGGTCGGCGTGCCGGCGAAACCCTCGACCACCGAGGCGAGCTTGATGGAGCTGTCGGTCTGCTGGGCCAGCGTCGGCATGGCTGGGTTCAGGAAGTGGACGGACACGCCGCAGACGTCCTCGGCCTCCTCGTAGGAGCACCCGAGTTCCGTGGCAATCGCGGCGGTCGCGGCATTCGCCAGCGCCGCCTTGGCCTCGCGGATGAAGCTCTTGCACTTGAGGATGAGCGGCTCGTTCTCGGCGTAGATCGCCTCGGCGGAGCTGGGGTTGTCGCTCATGATGCCGAACTGCCCCACGTGGATGCCGGTCGCGGCGCTCATGCGCTTGCACAGGTTGCCGAAGTGCTCGGTCATGGGCTGCATGCTCGGCTGCGTGAGCTGGCCGAACTGCGGAATCGTGCCGTCCTCGGTCTTGGTGACCTCGAAGATGGAGCCTATGAAGGCGCTCCATTTGGTCTTGTCGGCGAACGCGTCTCCGTCGGTGCCCAGAAGGTACTTCTGGGTCGAGGCGGCGAACGCGGCGGCGATCTCCTCGTTGACGTTGGCGCGCATGGCGCAGTCGATGTTCCAGCGCACCTCGGAGTTGATCCTGGACACGCCGAACGGTCGGTCGTCGTCGGGATTGTGCGGCATGACGAACATGGGCACGGCGCCCAGGCCGTGCTCCACGTACTCCGCCGCCCACTCGTTGCGGCGAACCTCGCGGATGCGCACCATGCGGTCCGGCAGCATCACGTTGACCCAGTCCGGGCGGTCCGTGGGCCGCCCGCGGTCCTTGGCGAAGGAGACGACGAACATGCCGGAGGACAGGCACTCGTGAACGTCGTCCCAGATGCCCGTGCACAGGGTCGGCGGGTACGCCGAGATGCGGGCGTGCCCGTCCTCGTCCGCCGTCACCACGAGCATGGAGAAGCAGTACTTGAGCGCGGAGTTGACGGCCTTGCCGACGCGCGTGGCCATCTTGTTGCGCTTGGCCACGGAGGTGAGCAGGCCGTCGAAGTCCTCGTCGTCGGGGCACGTGAACCCGTCGAAGGCGATGTGGTCGCGCATGACCTCCACGCACTTGTATCCCCAGCCGCACGCGACCTCCAGGTCGCGCAGCGAGTCGGGCACGGCGATGCCGAGGTCCTTGAGCATGTTGCGCGCCTCGTAGTAGTCCGAGCGCAGGAGGTTGCCCCTATAGTGGGTCTGCCAGCTGTTGAGCAGGCAGCGCACCGTCTCGCGGTCCTCCTCGAGCAGGCCGTCGGCGGACGCCACGGCGTAAGGTATCGAGATCAAGTGACCCTCGCCTTCATTCCGGGTTTTCTCTTCGATGTGTTGAGCGCGAGCAGCGCCAGCCCCGCGGCCTCGATGGGCGCGGCGTTGTCGCCGCCGAAGCCCCAGCCGCCGCCGGAGCCGATCTTGCGCTTGGGGGAAGTCTCGGCGGAAAGGTCGAGCGCCGGGCACGCGATGTGCGTGACCGCGCCCGCCTTCGCGCCGGACGAGATGAGGCTTGCGGCGGTCACGGCCTGGTCGGTGCTCGGGCGCAGGATGTAGTCCTTGGGCATGCCCATGCCCTCGAGCTTGTCGCACAGGGCGCCGGCGCCCGCCTTGCCGTCGATGGCGACGCAGGCGTACCTGCCCGCCCTCGCGGCGATCCAGTAGGCCAGCCAATCCGTGCTGGGCTCCGGGTCCTTACAGAAGGGAAGCTCAACGTGCACGGTCGCAGACCCGGGCGGCCGCACGGCGCATGCCACGGCGACGGTCGAGCCGTCGGCGCTGAACCTCACGCCGGCGCAGATCCTGCAGCCGGCGGTAAGCTCTGGGCCGCTCCCCACGAGGCACTCGCCCCATGCGGCGGCGCCGATGACGGGCGGCTCCACCTGCGTCTGCGGTGGCAGCCAGTAGCCCAGGTACTCCTGGGCGGCGCCAAGCTCGTCCATGTCCTTCATGCCGGTTCGGATGGCGCGGATGTCGGCGTGGTAGCCCAGGGACGGCATGACCGCAGGCCAGCGGCTCTCATCCCAGATGTCGCCGACCTCCTCGACGCCGTACTCCAGCCAGAGCAGGTCGGACGCTATCTCGCCGCCCTCCCACGCCTGCTGCCGGAGGTTCTTGAACACCTCCGCCGGATTACCGGCGCGGGTCGGCGTGCCGGCGTAGACGATCATCAGGTTGTGTTTCGCGCCGGACGTCGTCGTCGGGTTGATGACCTGGGTGTGGATGCCCGTGAGCTCCTGGGCCTCGTCGTATATGACGATGTCGAAGGAGAAGCCCAGGCGAGAGGACTTGGTCCTCGTCGAGAACTGGATGACGCCGCCGGAGCTGAACCGCATCCACTCCTGGCCGGTCTGGGAGCAGACCTCGACCAGGAGCTTGCGCCAGCGCGGGATTCCATCGGACGTGTCGCCGACACGGCGGCCGAAGATCTTGCGGAAGCGGTCGACCATCTCCATGGTCGTCGAGTAGTTGTGCTCGGTCCAGAGCACCTTGTAGCCGGCGAGCGCGGCCATGACCGCGACCCACACGATGAGGTCGACGGACTTGCCCTGCTGGCGCGGGATGGAGATGCCGACGCGGGGGTGGACCCATTTGCCGCTCGCGTCCACGGCGCCGATGTCGTGGGCGAGCTGCTCCTGCCACGGCACGAGGTCGTATCCCATCGTCGGGGCGAGCTCGACCGCGAGGGAGCCGATGGACCTCTCGTAGGGCTGGACGAGGCGGAGCCTCGGCTTAGCCGAGGACGTCGCGCAGGACCGAGACGGCGTTGATGATGACATCGTCGCCACCGTCCTCCCCAGCCCCCTCTATCCGTTCAATCTGCTCGAGCGTCTCGCGGTACTCCTTGGCGAGCCGTGCCGCCTGGCTGGGCTCGGCGTCGTAGAGCTGGCGCTCGATGATCTGCCGCACCCACCGGAGCCTCCCGAGCGTGTCCTGGCGGCCGTCCGGGCCGTCCGCGGGAGGCGCCGAGACGCCCGCGCCCACGGACTCCCCCGTGGACTCGCCGGTCGCGATCTCGCCGCTCTCCTTCATCCTCTTGATGAGGGCGCACACGCCCGAGCGCGACCTCTTGAGTTTCTTCGCGATAGCCGCAGGTCCGAGCGCCGGGTACGCGTTTCTGACGAACTCCCGCTCGTCCGCGGTCCAGGGCTTGCCCCTCGGCTTCGTGGACTTCGTGGACATTCCATGCACCTCCCGGTATGGACTCGGTTTCGGGGCCTGCGCAAAAAAGGCGCAATGCCGGCGGGCGAGCCTTCGGCCCCCCGGGGAGGGGCCATCCCCCAGGGTCGGGTCACCACTGCAGCGAGGTCGCACAGCCGACGTCGCGGGGGCGCGGCGATATAGAGCCGTTGAGCGCGACGAGGCTCTTGTTGCCGCGCCGCTCGTTGCAGATCCGGTGGGCCGGCGCGACGTTCGCGCGGTCGATGGGCGAGCCGCCCTTGGACACGGGCACGATCTCGTCCACCTCGAAGCTCATCGGGTCGCCTGCCGGCAGGTCGTAGTCGATGGCCATGCCGCAGATGTGGCACGGCAGCCCCTGCGCCTTGAGCCAGGCGCGCACCTGCCGGCGGGCGTGGCCGTTGGCGTAGCGGGTCTTGGTGGCCAAGGCTAGCGCTCCACCGGGGAGCGCCCTCGGTTGGCCATGCATTCCTCGAGCCCCGCATAACGCAGGCGCTCGACAGCCTTGCCCGCGCCGGAACCCTTGCGCTTGCCAGCACGCCGGGCGATGCCCAGGGCGCGGCGGAATGCCCACGCCATGACGGTGTCGTACCGGCTTGCGGCGCGAACGATAGCCTCGCGTGTGACCACGGACCCACCTCATTTGGTTGTTGCTTAATAGAAAGGCCGGAGTCCCTGAACTGCTGAAGGGAACCCCGGCCACTCATCTGTGCTTCCACGCACATCCGACCCGCACACCGCGCGGGCGGCGCTGCGAATCGACACCCTAGTTATATCCCAATCGCAACGCGCAACGGCACGCAATCGCACGCAATCGCACGCAATCATGCGCAATTGTCGGCAATCGTATGCAATTGCTGGCAATCACACGCAACGGCGTGCCAAGAGAAAGGCCCCGACCGCACATGGCGATCGGGGCCGACATGCTGACGCGAACCAGCACCTGTATTATACGGCGATGGGAGCCTCTTTCGGGCGCCCGGCCTTGGGTGAATCGGCGAGTCTGGCCTCGACGGAGGCCTTGGACACCATGCGCTTGGTGCCGTCCCTCCACGATTCGAGCAACCCCGCGCCTATCAGCTGCGACACCCTCGCAGAGCTGACACCGAGCATACGGGCGGCATCGGCTGCGGTGATGGCGGGAATGTCACCGAGCTCGCGGCTGACTGCGACGGCGATAATCTTGCCCCCGTTCTGCGGCTCATGGCCAAAGTCGGGCGCGGGAAGGTCGACCCCGCCCATGAGGTGGTTGTCGACCATGCAGGCGAGAAAGTCCGCCGCACTGGCGATGGCATCGTTCAGGTCGGACCCGAACGTGCCGCCACCGCCGAGCGAACCGCACGGCACGGCATCTACCATGCCGCCAGAATCAAAGAATTCGAATTCCCATACGTAAATCATTCAAGTCTCCTTTGCGTGGGTGATGCAAGACGTAGCCCCAAAGGGGCGGGGCTAGCGAAGCCCCGCTTGTCTCAAAATCCTCTTTGCTATCTGGTCCTCAATCTCTCTGTGGCGCTTCACCAGCACGAGCTTGTCGCCCTTGACGAACTTCTCGTGGTTGGTGCCGCCTCTGGAGATAAAACCGGCTTCCTCGAGGATGCGGACCAGTTCGTGTCTCTGCATGTCACCTTCTTTCTATCGACAGCTATATATTAGCATATCCTAATAGTTATTACTATATAAATCTTAGCTATCATTAAGTTATATCTCGGCAGATCCTCGCCCTTGTCGCGCACGGGCGAGGCCGGTTAAGTTCACCCAGTCAAGAGCCGCAGACAGGTCCGCCTGTATGGACCTCACCGACACGCCCAGCGTCCCCGCAATCTCCTGCAGTGTGCGGTCCTCGCAGTAGCGCAGCTCCAGCACGTCGCCCCAGCGCTTGCCGGGGTTGGCCGAGCGTACGCCCGCACAGAGCTCACGGCCCCGCTCCACCTCGCGCCGAAGCTCGGACAGCTCGGCGCCGCTGCGGCGCTCGTAGTCTATGCGATCGTCCGTCGAGCGCATAAAGTCCGTGCCGTGTGCGCCCTTGCCGACGGCGTCGTAGCGCTGGGCGCGCACCTGCTCTCGCGCCTGCATCGACTCAATGACCGCCAGGCGGCGGTCGATGCCGCGCTGGGCGGCCCGTACAGTCTCCAGATATTCCCTTGCGTCCATGTGACCTCCCGCGTGGTACCATGCTCTACGCCATATAGAGGATGCCGGGAGGCATCTTTGCCAAAGGCCGCCGGCGCTCCAACGCCAGCGGCCTTAATTATATATCTACCTGCGGTAACTCAATATCTCATCGCGACCTCGCGGCGCATGGCCATGATCTCGTCGTGCGCCGGGCCCGTGGGCGCCAGGTAGCGGTCGACCTTGTCCCGCTTCGGCTTGGTACCCTTGCGGCGGGCCTCCTTCGCGCGGTCCTGCTCGTGCCTGCGCCGGCAGCCCTCCGAGCAGTACTTGGCCTTCGGCGCCTGCGGGATGAAGATCCTCCCGCAGACTGCGCAGTTCCTCTCCTGCACGTCCCACATCACGGTCATCTCATCGACCTCCTGCACCTGCGGGCGCGCCGCGCCTCGATACTCTTGCGCACTCGGCGGTTCTCGATGATTATCCGCCACAACCTCTCAAACAACCTCATCGCTTAGCCTTCCTCGACCTCTTGAGCGCACGGGCCCGGTCGCGTTCCAGCGCACGCGCCCTCCGCTCCGTCTCCCCGATCTGCGCCGACGTCACCCGCGGCGCGTCGGCCAGTCCATGCACGAGCGCCCGGCGCGCAGGACCCGACACCAGATCGGGCACCGTGCGCCAGGCGGTCGCGCGGAACAAGTCGGTCGCCGAGCGGATCACCGGCTGTTCCAGCTGTCCGCGAGCATGGCGACAGCCTCTTTTCGCGGCGTCGCCATCAAGCTCCCCCACGCGATACTGTTGGACATCCCGCAGGAGGGACACGTCACGCTCATCACATTGGGCCGGTCCAGGGAGCGCTCGCCTGAAGCACTCATCGCATGTCGAGGACCCCTGTTCGCCTAAAATCGCCGCCACCGAAGGCGACCACTCGTGATAGTTCGGCGTCGGCTTCCCGCACACAGAGCAGGTGTACACCTTTGCCTCCTCACTCATTTCTCGCCCCTATCCTTCTCGACAGTACAGGCACATAGATGCTCGATGCGGTCCCTGATATCGTTGACCATCCAACTCGCACCGTACCCCGCGCAGTGAGAACGCCTGCACACATCGTCCTCGGGTATACGTCCGCGGCACAGGCCCACGGCGAGGTTGTAGCCGCACTCCAGATGTCCGCCGCGCGCGTCCTGTTGCAAAGCCTCACCGAGATCCTTCAGCAGCCTCTCGAAGCTGTCGGGCCTGCTGAGATAGCAGTCGTCGGCGTACGCGTCCCTGCCGGAACCAAGGTGCACGACCCACCGCTGAGACCAGGTCGAGAACTCGTACGACTCAACTTTCAGGAGCCTTCCCTCCGCATCGAAAAGCCTTACGGTGTCCAGCGGAATACGGCCGCCCTCCGCGTCGACTGGGCCCAGCGGCCCCAGCGTCGGCAGCTGAACCACCTCCCCGTCCGCCGTCATAAGGCTGTCGACCGCAAGGCGCTCGCTCATTTCCCGCTCCAATCCTTCTCGATCTCCTTCTCCTCCGCGACCATGATCAGCGCCTTGTTGAGGCATCGCCTCGCCTGGCGCAGCTCATCGCAGATGTCGCACCCCTGTCGCAGCCCGTCGCACTCCCTGAGCGACCTCTTGGCGTCCTCGAGCCTGCCGACGGCGAGGTCGATCCAGTCGGCGGGTCCGCATGCGTAGCTCATCGGGACTCACCCCTCACGCCGAAGATGTCGGCCAGGATGTCGCCCGGCGACGCCACGAACGGCTCGGGGCTGATCGGGTCGTAGGTCACCTCGAGGTAGCCCGGATAGCCGATCGTCACGCCCGTGGGCTCGCGCCCCGGAAGAAGCTGGTAGCCCCAGGCCACGCTCACCCTGTGCTCGTCCAGGATGGTCTCGGTGCGCTCCACGCGAAACCTGTAGCCGCCCACCCGCTCCGTGTCGTACGTGTCGTCGGCCCAGGGAATCCGGTGCCTGTCGAGGGCGTCGCGGTAGGCCCTCATCACCGCTGAGATCTCGGTCAAAACCTTCTCACTCTCCTATCTCAAAAGAATTAGGTGTTCTTTGCGCCGGGGGCTTCCCCGCCGGCGCCGTTTCCACTGCCTAGCGGCGGAAACCCCATCGCCTGCTGGCCCAGCTGCCCCGCCGGTGTTGGCACACTTTTGGCATACCTCCAGCTCGGCTTCTCGCCCCTTGCGATGGCGGCGATGTCCATCCGCAGGTCCTCCTTGGCGCGCTTGCGGGCGCGGTACTCGTCGAGCTTCTGCTTCTTGGCCAGGCGCGCGCCCTCGTCGGCGCTGATGACGTTGGCCATGTAGATCCGCGTCACATCGAGCGGCCGGCCGGCTGCGGGGTCGAAGCCGTCGAGCATCTCCCTGAGGGTGATCATGCCGACTCACCAAGCTCCCGCTCGAGGGCGGCGATGACGTCGTCCTCGGTCTCGGCGGGCTTCCACACCGACGCGCGCTCGACCTCCTGTGAGGTCTGCCCGCCGCGGGCCTTGCGCTCGGCGTCGTAGCCGCGCTCGCGGTCGGACCAGATTCGGGCGACCGGCTCCCACTTCGCGATGGGGAAGCCCTGCCTGGTCCAGCCGTTGGACTCATAGTAGTCGTAGAACTTGCTGGCGCTGCCGCGCAGGCAGTTCACCGCGAAGTATGTCTTGACCTCCTCGAGGGTCGGCGGGACGAACTCGGCGCCCCCTCCCCCTTCGTTTTCACAATCTGAGGGGTTAATCCAGACTCCTAACTCCTCTTCCCCTTCCTCTTCCTCTTCGCTTGCGCGTTTGCTATCTGCTTTGCTTACGCTTTTGCTTTCCGTTTTGCTTGCACGTTTGCTCTCTGGTTTGCCCTTGCTCTGCCCGCCCTTCCTTCCGGCCTCCGCCCTGGCGCGGCTGTTCTCGAGGACCGGCATGATCATCGTGATGGCCATCCGCTGGGCGTCGGTGCGCGGTTCGGGCACCTCGCCGGTCACGAGGTAGCGAACCATCATGCCGAGCAGCTCGTTGCTCTCGCGCCTGTTGCCGAGGCACAGGGCGCCCTCCACGAGGGAATCAAGTATCGTCATCCGTATCACATCCGCAGATCGAATCGGTAAAGGCCGCGGCGGCGGCCTGGTCGCGGCCCGGCATGACCGAGCCGTAGATGTCGAGCGTCGTCTTGACGCTCGCGTGCCCCAGGCGCTCCTGGATGGTCCTCATGTCGAACCCGTTCATGAGCAGCCACGAGGCGTGCGTGTGCCTCAGGGAATGGAACACCGTCTCCTCCGGCAGCCCCAGGTCCCTCACGAGCGACTTGAAGCGGCTCGTCACGGTGGACGGGCGCGCGATGGCTCCGGCGGGCCCGAAGGTCACCACCAGCGCCGCCGGGCCCTTGCGCGAGAGCCACGTGTCCTGCCACTCCAGGTGGCGCTCCAGCCGCGCCTCCACCGCCGGGGCGAGCGCCACGTTGCGCACGCGCCTGCCCTTGGTGTAGGCCTGCCGGTGCAGCTCGGGGTGCTCGACCGCCTGCCCCACCACGTGCAGGTCGTGCAGGGAGCGGCGCCAGTCTCGGCGCTGCAGCCCGCAGATCTCCCCGCAGCGCAGGCCCGTGTTGAGGGCGAGGTAGACCGCCATGGCCTCGGTGCGCCGCGAGATGTTGGCGGCAGAGGCAGATTGCGAGGACATGGCGGAGGCCAGCGCCCGGGAGAGCTCGTCGGTGTCGAGCTCGGACAGCGCGAACGGCTCCACGGGGTCGGGCGAGGGCGCGGGGACGTCGAGCATGATGTCGCGGCCCAGCGCCGGCCGCCACGAGCGGTAGGCGCCCTTCAGCAGCGCGTGCATCTTGAGCAGCGTCTTGGGCGACAGCCCCTTGCCGCTCCTGGGGGCGAGCAGCATGCGGTACGCCGCCGACACGTCCCAGGGCTCAAGCTGGTCGTAGGGCAGCCGGCCGATGGTCGGCTCCACCATCGTCCTTACCACGCTGCGGTACGTGGCCACCGAGTTGTCGGACAGGCCGTTGACGGGGTCCGAGATGTACGTCTCGAGCATCGAGGACAGGCGCTTGGAACTGTCGCGCGCGGAGGAAGGGTCGAACGTGGCCGCCCACCTGTCGCACTCGGCCTGTGCCTGCTCGCGCGTCAGCTCCGCGTCCCACGACCTGTACGGCCTGATCCGCCTGCCGGTCACGCGGTCGGTGCCCATGTAGGGGCGCGCGAACCAGCGCCCGTCCGCCCCGCGCTGCACGACCGCCCGGCGCTCGCTAGATGTCGGCATCGACACCGAGGTCCTCGGCAATGCGGGCGATCTCGTCGCGCGCACCGAAGTCGACGCAGTACGCCTCCTCGGCGGCCGCGGCGATGTCGTCCTCGAGCGCAGGAAGGAGGATGAACCCCTTCGCGGTATTGGGGTCGACCCCCAACTTGGCGGCGAGCTTCAGGACCATCGCCACCGCGCCGTGGGCGAGGTTCGCGAGGTCCCGGACACCAAAGGAGCCGGACAGCACACCGTCTTCAGACGAGTCATCGAGCGTCACCACGACCATGGCGGACTTTGCCTCCAGCTCGCGGCGGCACCCCTTGTACTCGACCGTTATCTTGGTCATCTGGTCGTCCCTACTCATCCTTCTCCTCCTTGGCAGATTCGTCCGCATCGATGTCGAGGTTGTATCTGATCGCGTCCCGCTCTTCCTCCTCCGTGTATCCGCAGCTTGTCGCTGCGTGGACGAGTTCGATGCGCATGCGGTCCTCGGGAACGCCGGCCCCGATACCGAACGAGAGCAGCTCGGAGACGGCTCTGTCGGCGAGGACCGGGAGCGCGTCGCGGTCGAGGTCGCCGATATGGCACGCGGGGCCGGGAATGTTGTCCGCCCTAGCCGTCACCACCACGGCGGTGCGGCAGTAGAGCGAGTGCTCGCGCCCCCTGGCCTTCACTGTCACCGTGACGTAGTTCTCGTCCTCTTCGCTACTCATCCTTCTCCTCCTTGAAACTCTCCTGAACCCTCGCCCTGAGCCACTCGTCTTCATCGTTCGGCGTAAAGCCTGCGGCGCGGAACACGTTCCAGTGCTCGATCCACCCCTCCGCGTCGTCGCCGCAGTAGCTGGAGTTGAGCTGGGCCATGTTCTTGGCTATGCGCATGAGGCTGCAGCCGGCCTCGTACTTACCGGGATCCGTCGCTCCGAGACGTGCCATGAACCTGTCTCGCGCCTGCTGGAGGCGCTCTTCGCCCATCGTGTCAGACAATCCAACCGGAACTATGCGGTTCTCGAGCACATGCCGCGCAATGCCATCGCACACAACGAAGGCTCCGTCCGCGGTGAAGTCGACCATGCGCCCGTACATGTCCTCGAGCGCGGCTTCCTCGCGCTCGGCCTCCTGCTCGGCTCGGATCTCCTCCTCGGTCTTCTCGGGCTCGGCGTCCTCGCCGCCCTTCGGAGCGAAGAATTCCCAGTAGTAGTCATTCCACACGGCAACGGTGCCGGCGGCAAACTCCTTCGCCTCGAGCTTCGCGGCAACGAGGCCGGGGTGGGCCCAGTCCTTGTAGACGAACCCCTCAGGCTTTTCCTTCGCGACCGGGATGCCCGCATCGCCGAACGCGTCGTAATCCTCGGCCTTGGCCTCCTCGCGCTCGATGCGGCGGCGGATCCGGTCGGCCTTGTCCGCCCAGCCCTCTCCGGCCGCCAGCACGGCCTCAACGTCCTTCTCGTCGTCGAAGGCGCTCGCGGCCTCAAGCTGCTCCAACGTCACCTGCCGGCCCTCGATACTCCCGCGCAGCCTGCGCGCCGCGCGGATCTGCCTGGCGGTGGCTCGGCTGGCGCGCTCGATGCGCTGCTCGTCGACGCCCAGCACGAGCATCTGCTGCACGCCGCGGGCGCGCTCCGCCTCGGTCAGCTGGCGCTTGTCGTCGGTGGCGAGCATGGCCACGAGCTCGTTGGCCTCGTCCATGCTCTCCGCCACCAGCGCGGACACCTCGCGGTCCTCGCCGTAGATGGACGACAGCGCGCGGTAGCGGCGCTCGCCGTCCACGATGCGGAACACGTTGCCGTCCGCCACGACCACGGGCGGGTTCAGCGGCTCGCCGCCGGTCGCCTCGATGCTGCGGGCCAGGGCGCCGATGTCGCCGAAGTCCTCGCGCGGGTTCTGCGAGCTCGGGCGGATGTCGCCCAGGCGCACGGCCCTCTTCTCAAACTGCATGTCATTCCTCCTAGTAGTACATCCCGCTCGGCGCGGTCCCCTCGATGGCGCCGCCGACGGCGATGAGCGCGATGAGCGCCACGGCACACACGACGCCCTGCGTCCGCTCGGACAACGTTCCCCACCAGGCCGACACCCGGTCGCTAAGCAGCAAAAGAATCTCGCTCATGGGTTCCCTCCTCGATCCACTCGTCGACCCACTCGGGGCGCACCAGGTAGCCGCGGCAGCGGCCGTCGGGCAGGCAGTAGGTGAGCCTGCGCGCGTTGCATTCGTCTCGAAGGGTGTTGTAGGGCACCCCCAGCACGCGCGACACCTCGTCGAGCGTGTACAGCAGCTTGCGCGGCAACTTGAGCTCGGCCGCAAGTGCTCTGAACGTCTGGGGCTTCTTGCTGGTATCATCCATGGATGACCTCCTTTCAGGTCGGCCTCCCGCGTACGGTCCTAACGCTGCGGGAGGCTCTTTTTTTGGGTCGGGCGTAGGGCGGACCCTCCCCCGGCACGGCACCGGCTGGAACGCCCGGCGGATGGTTGACGGAGCCCGCCGGGACCGGTGCCGCCTCGGGGAAGGGGCCTCAGCCCCGAAGCGAGGCGAGCGCCCCTTGCTTTTCTTTTGTGTATCTATAGAATCCTCGGTAAATACTTCCCCATATTGGAGGTGACGATGAACTTAAAACTTAAGCAGGCTAGGAAAGAAAACGGATATTCACAGGCTGATCTGGCAAACGCGTTGAACGTTGACATCAAAACGGTAGGCAACTGGGAACGAGGGAAGACCCTTCCCGATATTGAGCAGCTCTGGAAGTGCGCGAAGGTTCTCCACACCGACCCCAACGACCTGCTCGGATGGTACGAGGAGCATCCCGAGGACAAGCCGACGGCGCCGGCGGGCGCGGAGGGCGAGCTGATCACCTGCTACCGGCAGAGCACCGAGAAGAGGCGCTCGAAGATCCTGGAGACGGCACGCGACCAGGCCGAGCTGTCCCAAGCTCAGGCTGCAGCGCCTGAAATCGAAGGGCTGGAAGCGGATCAAGTAAGATCCGCGTAGCAAGGTAAGGAGGTATTCATGGGGCTGTTCAGCTCATTGGCCAAAGCGATTTTGACGGGCAATGGCGTGTCCGACTCTGCCGCCATGTCCGCACGAGATAGCAGGCACCCCGCCGCACGCGTCATAGACATCGACGGCGATTGCGAGAAGACGGTGTTTGCCTACGTCGGTGTGCCCTTCAAGGGTATCCGGAAGGGAACCGAGTTCTACGTCGATCCGCTCGGTCGCGACATGGTCATCCACAGCAAGTCGACCGGCACGACGGCGGACAGCGCCGAGTTTGGAGATACGCCACTTTCCTACAACGGCACCGCATTCGGATTTACCTACTCGGGACTCGGGTTCCTCAAGGAGATGGTGGCGGCCGGCTTCACGATCCGTCTCAAGGTCAAAAAGACCGGCATGTACTCCCCCGGCGTCCCCGAGCTAATCAGCCTGACTGCGGAGCCCTGGCTCTTGGAGCAGTGGTGGGAACGCCAGAAGACGCTGACGGTTCCCGTTCCGTTCTCCGAGGAAGACGAGCTCGCTAGACGCGAGGCGCAGTATAGGGCCAGGGTCGCCCAGGTGAGGCGCAAGCGGACAGGCATCGAGCTTGCAAAGGATTCGCTTGAGGTATGGATTACCGTTACCGATCGCAACTGGATTGGCGGCGAACTGCCCGGAAAGGACCTCCGCTTCACTCCGTCATTTGAGATAGTCCCGACGCCAAAGGGCTCGTCGGCAAAGCCCCATATCAGAGTGCTCGCCGACGGCAATCCGCTCGTCGAGATTAGCGCCATGAGCACCGAGGTTTACAAGCAAATCTCCGCGAACAGGGAAAGACCGTGCCGCGCCATCTATATGTGGGACTACTACCAAGACGGCACCGACCAGACAAAGCTCTATCTGGTATTTGACTAGAAGAGAAGGGCCGGAAGCGGATCAAGTAAGGTCCGCGTAGGCCGCGTTATTCAATTCATTTATGTGAAGGAGTGATAACCATGTCTCAATCATTAGCGGAGACGCACGTGGAGGATCTCATCTATGAGTGCGACTGCATCACTGCGGGAGATTACGGTGAAAGCACCCAAGAACACATCGACGACCTCATGCTGCAGATGGAAGGGTTTTCCTTCTCGCTCATGCGCACGGGATCGTCAGCAATTCCCAGAGACAAGACTTTGGATGGCGTAAAGCGCGCAAAGGGATGGCTCGTGGCAAACATGGCGGCGCTCACGAACAGCGGAAACGGTACGACGGTTAGCTCCAGCAGCGTCTCACAGGCCACGGCGACGGCGGACGTTTCGGTAGAGGTAAGCCAGGCGGTGGCTGAAATCGGCAACGACCCCGTTCTCGACAACGAGACGAAAGCGGCACTCGAGCTGGCGCTGTCACGGGTGCGCATGGCAGCCGAGGCGAAGAACAAGACTGGATTCGCCGAACACGCTGCAAGGGTCATCGACCTTGCAACGAAGAGCGTGGATCTCGTACCCAAGGCGTTGGTGGCCCTCGGTGTGCTCGCGAAGCTCTTCGGCGCCTAGGTTTTTCAGGTTTTTCCGGAAAAACCTCCAACGGGCACACCAAAACACCAGTTACTCCCCCATTTTCGTAACCCCACGAAAATGGGCAGGTGGCTGATTAAATTGTTGCAGAAAGCGCAACGACTGCTGCTAAACAAAGAAGCCCCGGGCGGCGATCTTGGCGGATCCGCTTGGGCAGCATCAAAACTATAAATACTTGCTATTTTACTTGATTGATAACTATCAATTGTTTATAATTTAATTGTCGAAAGGAGGAGAGATGCCCAAGGAGCAGGAGCCCGCGCAGGTGCTCAAGCGGTTCAAGAAGGAGGGTTGGACGCTCTACACCGGCAAGGGCAGCCATGTGGTCGCGCGAAAGGACGGGGTCCAGATCAGCGTGCCCACCTCCAAGAAGGAGATACCGATAGGGACGTACCGAAAAATAGCTAAGACGGCGGGGTGGCTTTAGCCCCGCCCCCTTGGGGGTCGAAAGATATGAAGACATACGTTTACCAGGCGGTGCTCACACCCGACGAGGACGGCGGCTACGACGTGGAGTTTCCCTCACTGCCGGGATGCTTCACCTACGGCGATACGATTGCCGAGGCCGCCGAGCAGTCCGTGGACGCGGCGAGCACCTACGTGGCCGCGCTCATAAAGGACGGTCTTGCCGTGCCTGAGCCCGAGTTCATCGAGCCCGCAGACGGCGGGCTCTCCATGATGGTCGCCTTCTCCACGGACGAGGGGTACATCGTGGAGGGCGAGACGGTCTCGGCGGCCGAAGCCGCGCGCAGGCTCTCCGTCTCCCCCGGCAGGATCACCCACATGCTCGACTCGGGGATCCTTACGGGCTACCGCAAGGGCCGCCGCACCTACGTAACCGTGGAGAGCATAGCGGCCCGCCTGATCGACACGCCACGCTCGGGCAGGCCCAAGCGCCGCACAATCGCGTAGCCGTTAGTCCGTCATAAAAGATGGACTAACGGCAGCAAAAAAGAAACCCCACCGCGCACGGCTGGAACCTTGGCGCGGTGGGGTGACAACAAGGATGCCGGAGTAACACGGAGATAGCTCTGGGCAACCTAGGGACATTATATGACACGCAAGCAGAGGCGCCGCGCGTGGGGCTCAATCACCGAAGCCAAGCGTGGCAAGAAATACATCCTCCGATGGCAAGAGAACACGCCGTGTGGACGCAAGCGCAAAACCAAGACGGTATACGGCACCTATCGCGAGGCATGCACCGAACTCGACCGCATCCACGTCGAGCGTGCCGATGACAAGCCGGTGCCGACCATCGCCCAGGCATACGGCACATGGCTCGAGCCGACCATGGCGGCACAGGTCGCGGCGGGCACGCTCGCGCCGAACACCCGCAGCCTCGTCACAAGGTCGTGGGCAAACTACGTCGGCCCCACATGGGGCTCAATGCCGGTCGACCAGTTGCGCCCCGTGCACCTGCAGGAATGGCTCCTGACTCTCCCCGCAGCGACGGCGGACACCGCCCTACTCACCCTGCGCAAGATTTACGGCACTGTGTCGGGCTTCGTCGTGCTGCCCATCGACCCGTTTGCCGCCACCGTGAAATACACCATGCCCACGCGCAAGACGCGCGAGCGCTCCAAGCGCCTGTACACGCTCGCCGAGGCAAAGGACATTCTGGGCCGTCTGCACGGAACCTCGCTCGAGGCGCCGTTCATCATGGCGTGTTTTGGATCATGCCGCTCGGGTGAGTCGCTGGGCATCCGCACCGATGAGGTCATGCCATTCGCGGCGGAATCCACAACGCTCGCGACGGTCGACCTCGTGCGCCAGATGGAGCAAGCGGGCATCGAGCCCACGGCGGACGGCGTACTCAAGACGCGGAAGTCCATACGCACAGTCGTGGTGCTGCCGGATGCCGCCGGGCGCCTGCTCGAAATTGCAAACGAGCGCCGCGTGGCAGGCTCCGAGTGGCTAGCAGATCGCGGGGACGGGCTGCCCATGAACCGAGGGATGTGCAATCATAGATGGAAGAAGTGGTGCGCAGCC
Organism: Sodaliphilus sp.; assembly: GCA_963657575.1. Classification (GTDB taxonomy): domain Bacteria; phylum Actinomycetota; class Coriobacteriia; order Coriobacteriales; family Coriobacteriaceae; genus Collinsella. Next base: position 1,466 of record CAVKNR010000006.1, on the reverse strand, counting down.
GAGGGCATCGAGCACATCCCGTGGTCGAACCTCCGCAACTCATGGCGTACCATCTGCGAGATGGAGCTGCACATGCCCTGGGACCTCATGGAGATGCTCATGGGCCACTCCCTGCCGGGCGTGTCCGGGCGGCATTATATTCGCCCCTCCCGCGAGCAGGTGGCGCGTTCCGTTTGCGACGCACTTGGGATAAATTGGGATATTTCCCAACAAACCAGCAGGTAAAACGGGCGCTGTTAATAGTGGCAGTATTAAGATTTGCAGTGGTCCTCACAAACATCTCAATCTGTAACAGTTAGAGCCCATTTTTCGGCCCACCTGTTACAGATCGAGACAAACAGACGAATCAAGCCACCGCAAAGGTGGCTTGGGGTCGCGCTACTCGCCAAGCATCTCTTTGAGCTTGGCTGCCACGGCGTGGCCCAGGCTCTCGTGGCTTTCGGGCATCATATGCAGGTAGTCGATATCACCCGGCTCGGCGAAATCGGCGGCATTCAAAAAGTCGCAGCCAAACTGCTCTGCCACGTGCGCATAGTACTCGCCAAAATGCTCAGATGCCTCAACGGAATGCTCGTCAAAGTCGGTCATATACACATTGGCGATCTGCGGCTTGATCTTGATAGGAGCCATCAGCAGAATGCGCGGACAAGGCGCAGCGTCGGTCCACGGAAACGCGCGGACGGCGCGAATCAGTGCCATGGCGCCACGGGCGATATCGGAAGCTGTCACGTTAAAGACCGTCTTACAGTCGTTGGTGCCCAGCATGATCACAATGGCGTCCAGCGGCTTATGGGCCTCGAGCAGCATCGGAAGCGCGCGAATGCCGTTGAGGTTAGTGTCCAGATGGCACATATCGTCGCGCACCGTCGTGCGGCCGTTGAGCCCCTCCTCAATCACATGCCAGCCATCGCCTAGGTCACGCTGCGCCACGCCGCACCAGCGCACATCCTGCGCATAGCGCACCGCGGTGCCATCGCGCATACCAGCCGGATCATAGCCATAGGTATTGCTATCACCAAAGCACAGAACGTTTTTCATCGTAAGCCCTTCCTTTAGTAAAAAGCCGACGGGAGCAGCCCCCGTCGGCTCGGCATGTCGCATCACGCGCGCCGTTTACAAGTATTTGCGCCAATCGTCATCGTCCTCATCGTCCTCGGCGGCAGCCTGGGCCTGCTCGGCGGCGCGAGCAGCCGCAGCGCGTGCGGCAACCTGGGCATAGGATTCCTCGTTACGCTCGGGGAAGCTTGCCAGCACGTGCTCGAACTTGGCGAAGTCCTCATCCCAGCGCGTAGAAGGCACGGCAAAGAACACCTGCTTGACCTTAAAGTCGCCCGATGCGAGCTCCTTACGGAAGAGCTCGGCCACGGCCTCGGCGTCAAAGCCGTTGTTGTCGCAACCCCAAGCACCCAGTACGAGCTTCTCGCGACCCAGCTCGTCGCAGATGGCAAGCACAAAGCGGATGCGAT
>CAVKNR010000005.1:0-39078 GCA_963657575.1 Sodaliphilus sp. | reverse complement strand
GCAGCTCGACGGTAGGCAGCGAGCCGCCGCCGGGAGTCGACGACTCCTCGACGATCTCCACCTGAACGGCGCACGGGCAACCCGCCTTATCGAGGCCCGCCACCATCAGATCGCGCAACTTGCGTGCGCGACGCTCCAGATGAGTCTGCGGAAGCGTGAGCATGTTGAGCACCGGCACCTCGCGATGGGCCACATCCGCCCCATCCATGTAAATGCGCAGTGTGGCCTCGAGCGCCGCCAGTGCAAGCTTGCCCGGGCGCAGGGCACGCATAAGCGGATGCGACCCGCAGGCCTGGACCAGATCGCGACGGCCCATGATAATGCCCGCCTGTGCGGCACCGAGCAGTTTATCACCCGAGCACGACACGATATCGAGCCCCGCCGAAACCGAAGCCGGCGTGGTTTCTTCGCCTCCGCGCACCAAGATGTCGTCGGGCAACAGCGCGCCCGACCCCTGGTCCTCGTAGAACAGCAGGCCATGCTTGTGAGCAAGCGCCGCAAGCTCCCGAGAGCCTACCTCCTCGTGAAAACCCTCGATGCGATAGTTGGAAGGATGGACCTTGAGGATCATGGCCGTATCGGGTGTGATGGCTTGCTCATAATCTGCCAGGTGCGTGCGGTTGGTGGCGCCGACCTCGACGAGCTTGGCGCCCGAAGCCGCCATGACGTCGGGAATGCGAAAGCTGCCGCCAATCTCGACAAGCTCGCCGCGGCTGACGATAACCTCTTTGCCCGCGGCATGGGTCGCCAGCACCAACAGCACGGCGGCCGCGTTATTGTTAACGACCAGCGCGTCCTCGGCACCGGTAAGCGAACGGATGAGCTGCGCGGCGTGCTCCTTGCGCGACCCGCGCGAGCAGGTGTCCACGCTGTACTCGAGTGTGCTGTAGCCGCGCGCGACCTCGGCCACGGCCTTGGCGGCCGACTCCGCGAGCGGGGCTCGACCCAGGTTGGTATGGATGACCACGCCCGTTGCGTTGACGGCAGGGCGCAGGCTCGGCAGCGCGGAGCGGTGCGCACGCCACTCGATGGCCGAAGCAAGGTCGCGCTTAGAGCGCGGGGCGGCGCCGGCGCGAATGGCGGCGCGCTCCTCGTCGAGCTCAGCCGTCACGGCAGCATGGACCACCGCGTCGCAGGTCTCCCCCGCCGCCTTCACCACCGGCCACTCGGCAAGCAGCTCGTTAACGGAAGGAATGGCGCGCAGGCGGGCGCGCACCTCATCGGACATGTTCTGGCTATCGCTCATGTGCAGCCTTTCAAAACCAAGGGTAGATCTGTCGGTCGTTCATCAAAAACCAGCCGAATCAATCTGCTGAATCAATCAGTCGTTATTATCCACGTGCTCCGTGATCTTTTCCACGCGAACGGCGTTTTCCTGAGTGAGCGCGGCGCCCGTCAACGGGTCCCAACGCAACGGCGTATGGTCGAGCGGGCCTACGCCCAAGGCCTGAGCGCCACCGGTATCGGCGCCAGACGAACGCCCGCCGGGGGCGGCCGAGGTGAAGATGCACGCCGGATGCAGATAGGGCGTCGTCTCCACGCGCACGCGGTCGCGGCCCATGTCGCTCACAAGCTCGACGACCTCGCCATCGACGATACCCATGCGAGCGGCGACATCGGCGTTCATCTGCACGGCGTCCAAGTCCGACCCCACCTCGGCGGCACCGGCCGCCGCGAGTCTGCGCGAAGTATGCGACTCAAAGGGCCGGTTACCGCTAATGAGGCGAAACATCCCCGGGCTGGGTTCCACCATCGGCGCGATCCAGCCTGGCACGCGTCCCAGGCCGGCACGCTCCCATACGTCACTTGCCAGCGCAATTTTGCCGCCATCTAAGGGGATCGCCGGCTCGCCCGTACGCGACGGCAGCGCAACGCCCGTGTCGGCCCAGCCGCGCTCCTTGAGCTCGTCCAGATTGATCCCAAAAGGCGCCACCTGGGCAGCCGCCAGATCGTCAGACGTAAACTGGAAGTACTCGCCCACGCCACACGCCTGCGCCAGACCGGCAAAAATCTCCCGACCGGGACGTGAGTCGTCATGCTGCACAGGCAGCACGGCGTTGCGGTAGAACACGCGCGCATCGTTGGCGCCCACGACCGTACCCACGCCGCGGTCGGCCTCCAGATACGTCACGTCGGGCAGCACGAAGTCGGAAGCACGCGCCGTCTCGGACCAACGAATATCAATCGTCACAAGCAAGTCGAGCCGCTGCAAAATACTCAACCAAGCCTGTGCATTGCCATAGCCCGCACCGGGGTTACTGGCATAGACAATGAGCCCACGCAAATCGCCGGCAAGAATCGACTGACCGATGGTCGTGCACAGGCCGCGCACCGGATCAACCAGCGGATAGCGCTCGGACCCCAGCTTGGGCCCACGCGGCACCGGCGGCGTCGCAAAGCGTGCGGGATCGAGGTTGCCCAACACAAGCGGCGTGGGCGGATTGAGGGCGCCGCCCGCGTGTCCGATGCAGCCCAGCAGCACATCGACCAAGCAGATAGCGCGCGCGGTCTGGGTGCTATTGGCATACGCGATACCGATGCCACCATGAAAACCCGCATCCACCACAGCGGCAGGCGCGGCGGCAGCTAGATCGCGCGCCGTGGCGGCGATCTCTGCGGCCGGCACGTCGCACATCGACTCGGCCCACTCAGGCGTCCAAGCAGCGGCCGCCTGTGCCAGCTCATCAAAGCCTGTGGTGTAGCGGTCAACGAACTCGAGATCGTACAGATCCTCGGCAATCAAGATATGGACAATACCCAACAGCAGCGCCAAGTCGCAGCCCGGGCGCACGCGCAACCAGCGGTCGGCAATAGCAGCCGAACCGCTGCGCCGAGGGTCAACCACGATAATCTTCGCCCCACGGCGACGGGCATCGTTGAGCGCATCAACGGCCCCCGTCGTCGACGAATCGACGATGGAACGCCCCAGGTACATGATGCAATCGGTATGCGCCAGGTCGGAGGCGGGACTATAACCCAGGCTGTGCTCCCAACCGGTAAGTCGGCTTACCTCGCAGGCACCGTCTGCACCGTATACGTTGGGCGAGCCCAGCGCATGCATAAAGCGATAGGCCCAGTAGCGGTCGAACGAGGGCACACCGAGCGTCATGCCCAGCGCACGCGGACCATGCCCGTCAACAATCCCCAAAAGACGCTCGGCAATCTGAGCAAACGCCTCGTCCCAGGAAATCGCATCGAACCCCAAGCCATCCTGGCGGCGACGCATGGGGTGCACGATGCGGTCGTGCTCGTCAAACGGCATTGCCAGGCGATGCCGTCCGCGGGCGCACAGGGCACGCGCCGCGCACGGATGCCCCGGCACCGGCAACTCAGCCACCACGCGACCGTCCTCAACGAGTGCCGCAAAGGCGCAATCGGCATAGCATCCCCCGCATGTGGTCACCACGGCGCGACCGTCACGCTTCACAGCAGATGCCATCTCGATTACCCCTTTCACAAGCCAAACACAACAGGCCAACAGCCCGGGAACGAGCCCCAGGCCAAAAAAGCCTCCCGCACGGCAACGCCCCGCGGGAGGCCCAACGTCAAACAGACGGTATCTTACGCCTCGGACTTCTTGGCGTAGACAAACCAGTAGCCGAGCGCGATCAGAACCGCACCGCCCACGATGTTGCCCAGCGTGGCGGCGGACAAGTTAAACGCAATGCCCGCAGCGTTGAGCGCGTCGGCGCCGGCGACGTCGGCACCATAACCGCATGCATGCATCACGGCACCCATGGGCAAAAAGTACATGTTGGCAACGCAGTGCTCAAAACCGCAGGCCACAAAGGCGGCGATGGGCAGCAGAATGCCCACAACCTTATCGACCACGGTCTTGCCGGCGGTACCGATCCACACGGCAAGGCACACAAAGATGTTGCACAGGATGCCGCGGAAGAAGATCGTCACCCAGTCGATCGTCACCTTGCCGGCGGCGACGCTCACCATGGAGTTGGCGACCGCCTCGCCGTTGAGCTTGTAAATGCCGGCCATGTACACCAAAAAGACGATGAACAGGGCACCGACAAAGTTACCGATCCACACGACGACCCAGGCCTTGAGCATCTGGACCAGAGTGATCTTTTTGCTCTTGAGCGCGCAGACCATAAGCGAATTGCCGGTAAACAGCTCGGCGCCGCACACCAGCACCAGCACCAGGCCCAGGCAAAAGCACAGGCCGCCCACGACGCGCTGGGCACCCCAGCCCAGCGTGCTATCGCTCAAGAACACGGTAAAGAACAGGCCGCCGAAGGCGATAAACGCGCCGGCGAACATTGCCAACAGAAAGGCCTTAGCGACCGGCAGGTTAGCCTTGGTCACGCCGGCGGCCTCGGTCTTGGCCTCGATCGCGGCGGGCGCCAGGCAATCGGGAGCGGGATATTCTGCCTTGGAATCTGCCATGTCAATCACTTCTTTCCTATTCAGCAGGGGCAAGCGCTGCTATAGCTCCTGCCCCAAGCGGACAAAGTGGGAAAAGTCGTTGGCGGCCACGGCGTCGTACACGGCGTCGACGGCCTCAAAGACCTCCGGGGACATGGGGTTGTAGAACTCCGTGTCGCCCGGCTGAATCCCTATGAAGACGATATCTTCGCACGATTGCTCGATTTCCTCGATCAGAATCGACAAAGGGAGCGAATGCGTGGTGAACATCGACTTGCGGGCCACATCGCGCTTATCGAGCAGGCGGATAGACCCGACGGGCAGCGCCATGTCGGCGGCATCGACCAAGACCAGGCGAGGCGGACGCTCGCGCTTGACCTCGATGATGTCGTCCTCGGGCGTTTGGCCACCGTCGATGGTGTACCAACCGGCAATGGGCGCGTCCTCCATCTTTTTGGAGAGCACGGGGCCGGCGGCATCGTCGGCACGCAGCACGCTTCCCGCCGTGAGCACGATACCCGCAAACGGGGCGCCGTTCACACGACCATCCACAACGCGACCCATTACTGCAACCTTCCCGTCAGGTACACGCCCGACACATCGCGCACACGCTCAACCAGATCGCGGAACTTCATCAGAAACGCGACCAGCTGGGCATGCAGGCCAAAGTCGTCGTCGAACACCGAGATGCCGGCCTTGGCCGACCCGCGAAAACCGCGCTCGTCGAGCAGCGCATCGCAGGCCTCGAGCAGCGACGGCACCGCCGCCTTGTCGAGCTGGCACTCACCAAAGGAGTGGATGGCCTCGAACTTGGTTTTGGCCTCCCCCTCCGGCAGCGCGTCGACGAGCGAATAAAACACATCCACCGGCACCGACAGGCGCGGCTCAAAGCAGTCGAGCACGCCGGTGTGGTGGCCCACGGCGAGCGTGTAGTACAGCACGTCGCAGGCCTCCTGAGGAACGTCTTCCTCGGTCTCCACAAACTTACGCGTGAGCTCGTAGAAGACCACCTGGTCGGGCGTATGGCCCAGGCAGGGGTCGGCGACGCCCTCGGCAGCCTCGTCGCTTGCGCGCGAGGCATCGCCAAAAGAGCCGCCGAGCATGCCGGGACCCGCAAAGTAACCAGAGCGGTCCGTGAGCTCCATCTAGCGACCTCCGGCCAGCACCAGATCCTGCAGCGCCGAGTACACCTCGACGCGGCGCGGATCGTCCTGCTTGTCGATGAGCAGCGCCATGGCACCGCGGATATCGCCCTTGGGCGCGCCCTCGAGCGTATCCATAAACTCGTTGGCCAAGTCGCGGCCGTAACGGTAGCCGCTCATGGCGCGAGCTTCGCGCTCAATGGCAACGCGCAGCTTGTACGGCACGCCGGGGTGCAGGATATCGGCCTGCTCGCCGGCGGCCTCCACCGTGGTCTCGGCATGGAGTTTTTGGTCCAGCAGACCAAGTGCCATGGCAAAGCCGTAGACGGTCTGCGCGGGGCTGGGCGGGCAGCCGGGGATGTAGACATCGACCGGCAGAATCTTATCCGTACCGCCCCAGACGCAGTAGTTGTCGTAGAAGATGCCGCCGGTGCAGCCGCACGCGCCATAGGACACCACGATCTTTGGATCGGGTGCGGCCTCAAAGGCGCGCAGGGCCGGCATGCGCATGGCACGCGTCACGGCACCGGTGTACAGCAGCACGTCGGCGTGACGGGGCGAGGGAACGACCTTGATGCCAAAACGCTCGACGTCGAAGACGGGCGTGATGGAACCAAAGATCTCGATCTCGCAGCCGTTGCAGCCGCCGCAGTCGACACGGTAGACGTACACCGAGCGCTTGATCTTCTTAAGAAGGGTCGCCTTGGCCTTCTCGATGCTCTCGTCGAGCTCGATCTTGGTCGGGCGGTACTGAAGCCGCTCGGGCAAAAGCGTGGGTTCGGCCATGGTTACTCCTCCTTCGTTTCAAAATCCATGATGATGCCCTCGACCGGCGCCGGACCGGCGGGAATCTCGGGCGCATCGGGGTTGAGCTCGCGGTCGATATACTCCGGGTTCACGCCGTGGCCGCCCAGATACTCCATGCCGGGGCCCTGGGGCTCGCCGGACGCAAGCGTCTCGTTGGCAGCCATGCCGGCAGCGTTGCCGGTCTTTACGGCCGATGCGGCGCGCAGGGCGTCGAGCTCGCGCTTGCACTCCTGGCACATACCGACGGTGCGGGCAGCCTGCTCGGCCTCCATGCCGCCGGCCTTTTGCAGCAGGCGCTTGGCATAGTCGATCTCCTTGTGCGGGGCAAACGGCTTGCCGCAACGCGAGCAGTGCTCGAGCGTATAGACGCTCTTGCTGGTGAGGTCGTCCTTGCTCATGACGGCCAGCTCAAACTCCTCGGTGAGCTTGATGGCCTCCATGGGGCAGGCTTCCTCGCAGCGGCCGCAAAAGATGCAGCGGCCGTAGTCGATCGACCAGGTGATGGTATCGGCCGCAAGGTCGGTGTCCATGCGAATGGCATCGGCCGGGCACGCCACGCCGCAGGCACCGCAGGCGATGCAGAGCTCGGCATTGTGCTCGGGCTTGCCGCGCATGTCCTTGTTGGTGGGGAACGGCGCAAACGGGTACTTGACCGTCGCGTCGCCGGCCTTGGCGTTAACCTTCCAAAGCTTCAGCATATTAGAGCGCCTCCTCATCGAGCGGAGCGGCCATGGTGCCCTCGCCCGCAAGCGGCGACTTGTCGCGCCAGACGTTCTCGAACTGCTCCTTGTCGAGCACGTGATCGCGCTTGGCGGCGACATCGGTCACCGTCACGCGGTCGGTGCAGGAGTAGCACGGGTCGAGCGAGCCGACGATCAGCGCCGCATCGCCCACGGTGTTGCCGCGGAACATGTAGCGCAGGACCGGCCAGTTACTGTACGTGGCGGCCTTGGCGCGCCAGCGGTAGCACTTCTGGTTATTGCCGAGCATGGCCCAGTGCACGTCCTCGCCGCGCGGCGCCTCGGTGGCACCGATGGCGTACTTGTGCGGGGTGTACTCCCAATCCGTAGTGAGGATGGGGCCCGACGGACAGTTCTCGAGCATGGTCTCGATCATGTCGATCGAATCGTAGACCTCCTGGATGCGAACGGCGGTACGGCCGAAGGCATCGCAAGTGTCGGCCGTGGCGGCGTGCATCTTTTGGACATCCGGATCGGCATAGCCGTCGAAGGGATGGTCAAAGCGCACGTCGCGGGCATAGCCCGAGCCACGCATGAGCGGGCCAACCGGCGAGAAGTCGCGTGCGATCTTGCGGTCCAAGATGCCGATACCGCTCGTACGCTCGATAAAGTTGGGCGTGGAGAGCAGCATGTCGACGAGCTCCTGAACCTCGGAGCGCAGCTGGTGGATGGTCGTGAGCGTGGAAAGCTTCTGCTCGGCCAAAATGTCGCGACGCACGCCGCCGATCACGTTGAGGCCGTAGGTCTTGCGGTGACCGGAGAGCTTCTCGGCCAGGTCCATGGACTTCTCGCGGACGCGGAAGAACTGCTGGAAGCCGGAGTCGAAGCCGGTGTAGTGCGACGCCAGGCCAATGTTGAGCAGATGCGAGTGCAGACGCTCGACCTCGAGCATGATGGCGCGAATGTACTGGGCGCGCGGCGGGACATGGATGCCCTGGGCGCGCTCGACGGCCTCGGCATAGGCCACCGAGTGGGCGCAGCCGCAGATGCCGCAGATGCGGTCGGCGAGGAACGTGACGGCGTCATAGTTCAGGCGCGTCTCGGCGACCTTCTCCATGCCGCGGTGCACGTAGAACAGGCGGTAGTCGGCGTCGACGATCGTCTCGCCCTCCACGAACAGGCGGAAGTGGCCGGGCTCGTCGGAGGTAATGTGCAACGGGCCCATGGGGACAAGCGTGGTCTCCTTGCCCTTGGTGTCGGCCAAGAACTCGTAGTTTTCCATGTCGCTCGCGGGAGCGGGACGGAAGCGGTAGTCCATGGAGTCCTTGCGCAGCGGATACAGGCCGCTGGGCCAATCGTCGGGCAGCACCAGGCGGCGACGATCGGGCAGACCCTCGGGGATCAGGCCAAACATGTCGCGCAGCTCGCGCTCGCCCCACACGCAGGCGGGGACGAACGGCGTCACGGACGGGAACGTCATCTTGGCGGGATCGACCTCGGTACGCACGGTCACCCAGCCGGGATCCTCCCCCTCCATGGAGATGACGTAGTACACGGCGTAACGGCCGCACAGGCTGCGCTCGTCGTTGCCGATAATCACGGGAATCCAGCCGTAGCGCTCGTAATACAGGTAGTGGACGGCCTCGGGCAGACGGTCCAGCTTGACGGTGATCGTCAGCTGGTCCTCGCACTGCCATTCGACCTTCTCGATAGCGCCCGGCACTGCAGCACGCAGGGCCTCGACGTGGCTTTCGCAGCGACGAGCGTAGTCCTTCTTTTCAGGTTCTGCCATGGTGCTAATTCACCTCACTTGTCTTGGTCTGGGAACTGAACACCATGCGGTAGAGAGGGGCCTCGTGGAGCTCTTCGACGCTCTGGTTCAAAACGACGGACGTTGCATCCTCGACGCCGCTCGTGATGGCGACCGGGGTGGCGATACCGAACCACATGACCACGATCGCGAGGGCGATCTCGGGGATGATCATGAGGGCGGGCACCTCGTGGCGCTTCATGCCCTCGGGCGCCTTGCCGAAGATGGACTTGAGCGCGATGCCGGTAAGGGCGAAGTACACGCCGGTGAGGCCGATGGCCACAAGCACGACCACCCAGATGGGACCGGACTGAACGCCGGCCACGAAGGTGAGGAACTCGGAGATGAACAGGGCGAACGGCGGGAAGGCGGCGAGCGCGAGCAGGGCGATGATGGTGAGCGCTGCCGTGACGGGAGCGATCTCGACGACGCCCTTGATCTTGTTCAGGTCGCGGGTGTGGTAGATGTGCTGGATGTTACCGGCCATGCAGAAGGCAAGCGCCTTCGTGAAACCGTGGAAGATGCAGTGCAGCAGGCAGGCGGCGATACCGAGCGGACCACCGATACCCAGGCACAGCGCGACCACGCCGACGTTGTCGACGGAGGAGTACGCGAAGCGGCGCTTGATATCGTCCTGCTTAAAGATGCACAGGGCGGCCACCAGGATGGACAGCGTGCCCAGGATGAGCAGGAGCGTACGCGGATAGGTGTCGCCCACCGTGATGATGGACAGGGAGTAGAAGCGGATGATCACCAGCATGGCGCACTTGAGCAGCACGCCCGAGAGCAGCGCGGAGACCGGGCTCGGAGCCTGGGAGTGCGCGTCGGGCAGCCAAGTGTGCATGGGGAACAGGCCCGCCTTGGTGCCGAAGCCGATGACGATGAACGCGAACGCGAGGCGCACGAGCATCGGGTCGAACTGGTCGGCGTAGGGCATGATGGAGGTGAGGAAGGCTGCCTCATGCGCGTTGGGCATGATATCGGCGGCGTTCGCGTAGATGAGCAGCGTGCCGAACAGGCCGAAGGCCACGCCGGCGGTGCAGACCATCGCGTACTTCCAAGACGCCTCGAGCGCCTGCTTGTTCTTGTAGATGCCCACGAGGAACACGGTCGACAGCGTGGTGGCCTCGACCGCCGCCCAGGTGAGGATGATGTTGTTGGACAGGCAGGCGAGCAGCATCGTGAAAACGAACAGGCTAAACAGCGCGTAGTACTGCTTGGTGCGCTCGGCCGGCATGGTCTTCTCCTCGATATCGATCTTGATATAGGAGATGGAGTACACGCCGGTGATGAACCCGATGATGCCTACCAGAAGGACGAAGATCGACGAGAGCGAATCGAGATGGAGCCACAGGCCCAAAGCGTCGATATTCTGCCCGCTCGAGAGCATGGTTCCCGCGGTGACGACCGAAAGGACGAGGGTCGCCGCGACGGAGATGGTGTTGAGCCCCGCAAAGACGCTGTAGGACGTCGTCTTGGGGAGCGCAGCCATAATCAGGGAGAACACGAGGGGACAAGCGAGCAGGGCGACCGTCAGCATTGAAACATCCATGGCCTACCCCTTCAATTCGGTCAGGTCGTGGGAGTCGAGCGACTTGGTGTCGTTCCAAATCCTCACGACGACGGCGGACATGATGATGACGGCGAAGATGGCGTCGGTGGCGATGCCGATCTCGATGATCTCGGGGGCCGTGGGCGCGAGCAGAGCGAGCGTCACGTGGCTACCGTTCTCCATAAGGCAGTACCCGAAGATCTGCTTGAGGATGTTGCGCTGGGAGATGATGCACGTGAGGCCGACGAAGAAGTGCGCGAAGCTGATGGCGAGGGCCGGAGTGGCCACCTCGGCGGTGGGCAGGCTCAGGCGCGTGACCACCGCGAAGCAGACGGCCACCTCCAGACCGGTGAGGATGATGGTCCAGGCCGGCTTGATGGAGGAGGTCAGCGTGCTATCGGCAGGCGAACCCATCTTTTTGTAGGCACGGTTGAGAATGAACGGAACGAGGATCACCTTGGTGACGAAGGCCGACGCGGCCCACATGAGAAGCTCGGTGGCACCGGTGGTGAGGCCCAGGGTGAGCAGCACGCCCACCAGGACAACCGACTGGATCGCGTACCACTTAATGGCGGACGGGATGGTCTTCGAGACGACCACCATGGTGGAGGTCACGATCAGAAGACCGCCCAGGATATTGACTAACGAATAACCCATGTCCTACCTCCTAACCCATCCAACTAGAGGACAGAGGACCGGCGACGACGACCATGATCATGAGGACGACGAACACGAACGCCATGGCGCGCGGAAGGGGCTGGCCGGCGGCCACGGTCTCGCTCGGCTCACCGGGCAGGACCTTACCCATCCAACGCAGGAACCATGCGAAGGTGGCGACGGTCTCGACGACCATGACGCACACGAGGACGAAGATGACCGTGTTGGAAGCACCAACCGCGAAGCCACCGGAAATAATCTGGAACTTGGAGAAGAACGTGCTCATGGGGGGCACGCCGGCGATAGCGGTCGCGGCGACCGCGAAGCCCACGCCCGTGACCGGGTACTTCTTCATGAGGCCCTGGATCTTGGGCAACATACGGGTTCCCAGCGTGAAGCTGAGGGAGCCGGCGATGAGGAAGAACAGGGTCTTGGCGAACGCGTGGTTGAAGATGTGCTCGACGGCGCCGTTGAACGCCATCTGGCTTCCGAACACGGAGAGGCCCAGGCCAAAGAACACGTAGGCGAGCTGCGCGATCGTCGAGAAGGCGAGCAGGCGCTTCATATCCTTCTGGGGCAGGTACATGAGGAAGCCGAAGAGCATGGTCACGACGGCGTCGATGATGGCGACCCAACCGACGATCTCGGGGATATCGCCGGCACTCGCAAGAGCGCGGGCGAACACGCACACGCCGACCTTCACCATGGACGCGCCATGGAGGTAGGCGGAAACGGGCGTGGGGGCCTCCATTGCGGAGGGCAGCCACATGTAGAGCGGGAACTGGGCGGACTTGGCCCAAGCGGCGAACAGGATGAGCAGCAGCACGACGGTCTTCATACCGGAATCGAGCTGGGAGATCGCGCTCAGCGCGAACGTGCCGGTTCCGGCGAACAGGAAGGCCGCGCCGATGTAGAGTCCCAGAGCGCCGATATGGGTGATGATGAGCGCCTTCATACCGGCCTTCTTGGCCGTGGGCGTCATGTAGTAGCTGATGAGGCCCCAGGAGCACACGCCGGTGATCTCGAAGAAAACGAGCTGGCCGACGATGGTGGAGCTGTAGGCGAGACCGGCCATGGCGCCGATGAACGTGGAGAAGTACACGTAGAAGCGGCGACGGGGCGCGTCGGGATGCTCCTTGTTCTTATCGCTCATGTACGGGAACGAATAGATGACGACGAGCAGGCCGATAGCGACGAACGCGGGTGCGAGCAGCGTGCTCATCCGGTCGAATATGAAGCCCATGACCAAGGTCTGGCCCATACTCGCCCAGGTTACATCGACCGCGTTCATGCCGTTTCCGGCAAACGTCGCGGCCAAGCCAACGGAAGCGACCGTGGCGATGCCGCCGGCAAAGGCGCAGATCCATTTAGCGTAGGGACGCGGCAGCATGACGATGAGCAGGGAGCCCAGCATGGGGACGGCGATCGCCACCATGGCAAAGAGGGACAAGCTCGATTCGATTGACATAGTTTCTCCCTTCTCCCTACACGCCTACGACGACGAAGACGAACGCGAGGACCGCGATGCCGACGACGGCCCAGGTCTGGTTACCGAGCACCTTGAAGCGCGAACGGGAAACGGAGTTCTCGAGCACGCCGCAGACGACGAAATCGACCAGGCACTTGACGAGGAAGACGACGGCGCCCACGAGAGCGGTGACGCCGATGGTCGCGGGCTCTCCCCAGGGGATGAAGATGGAGGTGAACCAAGCGACGACCACGACCTGCTTCATGCCCATGGCGAGCTTCATCATGGCCAGGGACGGGCCGGAGAGCTCGGCGAGCGGGCCCTCCTGGAGCTCCTGCTCGGCTTCGGCCTGATCGAACGGAAGCTTGCCGAGCTCCATGTAACAGGCGGCCGCGAAGGCGACGCCGGCGAGGATAACGGCGACGACGCTCGAGACGTTGCCCGTAACGATGTGCTGACCCATGGTCGCAATGTCCGTGGAGCCGCACACGATGGCGACGGTGAACAGCGCGATGAGCATGGACGGCTCGATGAGCACGCTCATGAGGAGCTCGCGGATACCGCCGAAGCCCGCGTAGGCGTTGGAGGAATCCACGCCGGACAGCGCGAAGAAGAAGCGGGACAGCGCGAGCGCGTACATGATGGTGATGGCGTCACCAAAGACGGGCATGGGGCTCTGGAGCGTGAACATGGGCAGGCCCATGGCGAGCATAAACGACACCGCGAGGAACAGCGGCGGCATGATGCGCAGCACGAAGCTCGAGTCGGAACTCACGGACTCGGGACGCGCCATGAGCTTCGCGAGGTCCCGGTAATCCTGAAGGATGGACGGACCGCGGCGATTGTGCATCTTCGCGCGAATCACACGGGCGAGGCCGGAGAAGAAGGGCGCGACCAGCATGACCACGAGGCCCTGCGCCATCGCAAGAACGATGTTCATAATATCCTCTCCCCTCTCTAGACCATGACCACGGCGAGCACGAGGAAGACCACGAGCGCCGCGACGATGTAGCAGATGTATACGGAGTAGTTGCCGCCCTCGATCTTGGAGGCGAGGCCGGCCAGCTTGTCGGCACCCTCGCTCGGTGCATCGACCAGGAAACGGTCGGGCAGGGGCTCGACGCCCTGGGCGACACCGGTGAGCTTCTGGAACACGTGCGCGATGGACCAGCAGATCTTGGTGCATACCTCGCGCAGGGTGTAGAGCGGGCCCATGAAGAGTTCGACGTCGGACGCGAAGCTCGTGGCGACGACGGGCATGTGCTCGTTGGGCTCGTAGCCGCACGCCCAAGGGTCGGTCTTCTTAGCGGGGGCCTTGGCGCCGAGGCAGGACCTCAACGCGAACGCGAGGCCGGTGAGGACCACGAGCGCGATGGCGATCGCGGGGGTGGAGGTGGCGGCACCGGAAATCTCGTTCACGAGAGACACGCCCGAAGTGGCTGTGACGGCGGAGCCGGCAAGCACGCTCTGGGCGACGTCGCCCAGAACCGGGGCGATGACCGGGGAGCCGATTCCCAGTACCACGCAGATGGCCGCGAGGAGCATCTGCGAGAACAACATCGGAGCCGGGGACTCCTTGGCGTTCGCGGCCTCCTGGGAACGAGGGCTGCTCGCGAACGAGACGCCGTAGGCCTTCACGAAGCACGTGACGGCCAGGGCACCGGTGATGGCGAGGGCGGCCGCGGAGGCGACGGCGAACACCATGACGACCGGGTCGGAGAGCGTCGAGATGTTGAACAGGGACTGGTAGGTGAACCACTCGGAAACGAAGCCGTTGAGCGGCGGGATAGCCGAGATGGCAAGGGCACCGATGAGGAAGCAGACGGCCGTGACCGGCATACGGCGGAACAGGCCGCCCATCTTCTCCATGTTGCGCGTACCCGTGGCATAGAGCAGGGAGCCCGCGCCGAGGAACAGCTCGCCCTTGAACATGGCGTGGTTGAGCGTGTGGTAGAGGGCGGCCATGAGCGCGATCGTCGCGATGACGTCGTTGCCCAGGGCGTGCGCCGTCATGGACGCGCCGACACCGAGCAAGATGATGCCGATGTTCTCGACGGAGTGGTAGGCCAGCAGGCGCTTAATGTCGTGCTCGTGGAGGGCGTAGACGACGCCCAGGACCGACGAGATGGATCCGAAGACCAGGACCATGAGGCCCCACCAGAGCTGGACGCCCGAACCCGCGAGCAGGTCGAGACCGACCTTGAGGATTCCCAGGATGCCGATCTTGATCATGCCGCCGGACATGAGGGCGGACACGTTGGACGGCGCCTCGGGGTGCGCCTGGGGCAGCCAGGAGTGCAGCGGGATGATACCGGCCTTTGCGCCGAATCCGAAGAACGCGAGGACGAAGCACGCGGAGGAGACGGCGGGTCCAAAGTCATGCGTACGGAAATCACTGAAGCTGAAGGAACCGCCCACGCCGTTGGTCATGAGCAGGAAGCTCGCCATGATGAGAACGAAGCCCACGTGCGCGATGACGAAGTAGAGCCAACCGCCCCTAATGGAGTTCTTGTTCTCCTCGATAACGACAAGGAAGTAGCTCGTAAGGGACATGAGCTCAAAGGCGACCAGGAACCAGAACACGTTGTCGGCGGTGATGACGAGCATCATCGAGGCGACGAAGGTGTTCATAAAGAAGCCGGCGCGCCCG
The DNA here is from genome assembly GCA_963657575.1 of Sodaliphilus sp. Lineage (GTDB taxonomy): Bacteria > Actinomycetota > Coriobacteriia > Coriobacteriales > Coriobacteriaceae > Collinsella. The sequence goes on along the minus strand of CAVKNR010000005.1, from coordinate 23,932 downwards.
ACCTTGCCCGGGTACTCGTCGAAGTAGGACAGACCGTAGATGAAGCCCGCAAAGGCGAGAATCGAGATGAGGACCACGATCAGGCCCGCAAGGCCGTTGAGCAAGAGCTCGAGACGGGCGAACGGGAAGAAGAAGACCGTGTTGAGGGACGAAACGTCGCCAAGCACGGCCTCGAGGCCCGCGATGAACGACAGCACGGCCGCGACGGCGCCGATCAGGCAGCCGGCGGTCTTGGCGGCGTTGTCGGCCTTAATCAGCAGAACCGAGGCGAGCGCACCGATGCACGAGACGGCAAGCGATGCGATAAACAGCGTCATGCTATCCATTGTTTACGCTCCCTTCTGCTTTCTCGGACAGACCCTGGGCCACAGCGGTAACGTCGACGACCGGACCGTTTTCGATCGAGCGCAGGCGCTTGGCCTCGTCGAGCTCGCGATCGGCCGCGCCGCCCATGACGGTCAGCGCCTTGGTGGGGCACGCCGCCACACAATGCGGACCGTCCGGATCGAAGGCGCACAGGTCGCACTTAACAGCGCAGGTGTACTGGCCGGGAGCCCACGTAAGCAGGCTGCTCAGGGACTTAGGATACGAAGGCGTCGGGTCGCACATGCCTGCGACACCGGCGATAGACGTGCCATCGGGATGGATGGCTCCGAAGGGGCACGCGATGGCGCACAGCCTGCACCCGATGCACTCCTGCTCCTTGACGTGGATGCGATCGCCATCGTGCTCGATGGCATTCACCGGGCAGACCTCGGCGCAGGGGGCACCCTCGCAATGGTGGCAGGCAAGGGCGGCCGAAATACCGCCGGTCTTCACGAGCGCCAGGCGCGGCGTATCCTGAAGACCCTGCATCCGGTGGGCGTCGGCGCAGGCGGACTGGCATGTTCCGCAGCCGATGCACCTCTCCGGGTTGATGTCGATGAAGCGGTTCATCCCCACTTCCTTTCAAAATAACGGGCCGGACCCCCGAACGTACGGGACGCCCGGCCCAAAAAGCCAACGAGAACGGGACTACACGATTTGATTCACGTGCGTCTCGTCGTCGAACTTGGCGGCGCCGGGCTCAACGTCCTGGGGAGCGGCGGCGTCGACCAGAGCCTGCTTGAGCTCGGTGTACTGACGCTCGACCTCGCCCTCGGCCCAGACCTGGTCGGCGATAGCGTCGACCTGGCAGGCGGAGAACTTGTCCTCGGGCGTGTGCGAGACCGGGTCGACCTTGTGCATGGTCAGCTCGTTGCACTTGCCGATCCACCACTGGTAGGTCATATAGACCGTGCCCTTGTTGATACGGTCGCTCACGTCGGCGCGGCTGTATACCTGGCCGCGGCGGCTGTGAATCGAGACGATATCGCCGTTCTTGATGCCGCGCGCCTGGGCGTCCGCGGGATTCATGCGGACAAAGCCGGGCTCGTCGGCGAGCAGCGCCAACGTCTTGCAGTTGCCGGTCATCGAGCGACAGCTGTAGTGGCCGACCTCGCGGACGGTGCACAGGATGAGCGGGTACTCATCGTCGGGAAGCTCGGAGGGCGCCTCCCAGTCGTGCGCCATCAGGTTGGCGCGGCCGTCCTTGGTGGTGAACTTGCCACCAGCGAACATGTCGGGCGTACCGTGGTCGTTCACATCGGTGCTCTTGACGGGCCACTGGGCGTAACCGCCCTCGGGAGCCATCTTCTCGTAGGTCGCGCCCACAAAGTTGGGGCACAGGCTAATGCACTCGTTCCAGATCTGCTCGGTGTTGTCGTAGTGCATGGGATAGCCCATGCGCGTAGACAGGTCCGCGAAGATCTCCCAGTCGTGGCGGCACTCGCCCTTGGGAGGAACGGCCGCGTCAAAGTGCTGGAAGCTACGGTCGGATGCGGTAAAGACACCCTCGTGCTCACCCCAAGAGGTAGCGGGCAGGATGACGTCGGCGAGCATGGTCGTCTGCGTCATAAAGATGTCCTGGCAAATGAACAGATCCAGCTCGGAGAGCGTCTTGCGCATGCCGGCCGAATCGGGCTCGGTCTGCACCGGGTCCTCGCCGTAGTTGTAGAAGCAGTGCACCTTGCCCTCGTCGACCAGGTGGCCCAGGTCGGTGAGCTTGTAGCCCTCCTCAAGCGGGAGCTTTTCCTCGGGCACGCCCCAAGCCTTGGCAAACTTGGCACGCACTGCGGGGTCGGTGACCTTCTGGTAGCCAGGGTACAGGTTGGGCAGCATGCCCATATCGCAGGAGCCCTGGACGTTGTTCTGACCGCGCACGGGCGCGAGGCCGGAGTTGGGTTTGCCGATCTGGCCGGCAACGCAGGCGATGGAGGCGATGGTGTGCACCGTCTTCAGGTTCTGCTTCTGCTGGCATACGCCCATGCCCCAGCCAATGATGGCAGAGGGCTTCGCCGTGGCGTACATCTCGGCAGCTTGGTGGATCAACGCGGGCTCGACACCCGTGATGTCCTGTACAGATTCGGGAGTGTAGTTCTTGATGGTCTCCCACCACTCGTCAAAGCCGTTCGTGTGCTCGGCGACGAATTCCTTGTCGTAGAGGCCATCGTTGACCAGACAGTTGGCAAAGGCGTTGAGGAACGCAACGTTGCAACCGTTCTTGATCGGAAGGTAGAGATCGGCGATACGCGCGGTTTCGATATGGCGCGGGTCGGCGACGATGATCTTGCAACCCTTTTCTTTGGCTCGCACGATACGCCTTGCGACGATGGGGTGCGAATCGGCAGGGTTATAGCCGAAGAGGAAAATGCAGCCCGCATCCTCCATACCGGGGATGGAGCATGACATGCAACCTGAACCAACCGTGTCCATCAGACCGAGGACAGTAGGGCCGTGTCAAGTACGGGCGCAGTTGTCCACGCTGTGGGTGCCGATGCACGCACGCGTAAACTTCTGCATGACGTAGTTCGCCTCATTGCCGCCGCCTCGCGAAGAGCCGGTGGTCATGACAGCGTTAGGACCATATTCGTCAATTATGGCCTGCATCTTAGATGCGGTGAAATCCAGTGCCTCGTCCCAGCTTACGCGCTCAAGATCCGCGCCCTTAGTGCGGCGGATCATCGGGTGCAGTACGCGAGGAGTCAAGATCTTGGTGTCGTTGATGAAGTCGTAGCCGCTCATGCCCTTAAGGCACAGCTCGCTCTGGTTGGTGATGCCGTTGAGCGGTTCGGTACCCACGACCTGGCCGTTTTGGACCAAGAGGTTAAACTGGCAACCGGCGCCGCAATACGGGCAGATCACTTTATGCTTCTCCATGACACCCTCCTTCCTTTCTCTGCTACCGAATACTCGGTACTTATTTGACAATCATTGGGCCTGTCGCCCCAACACTTACGCCTCGTTTTCAATGGTGGCGCGGGCACGCTCGGCAGTCAGTTCTGCCAGGCGCCCCTCGTCTACCAGGGTGAGGCCCTTGGTCGGGCACGCCTCGGCACACGCCGGACCGCCGGGACGGTCCACGCACAGGTCGCACTTGAGCACAAAGCTCTTGGTCTGCGAACCCACGCGAACGTCGCCCATCAAGACCGGAACCTGCGTGGTCGCCACGCTCACGGCGCCAAAGGGACATGCCATGACGCAGCTCTTGCAGCCGATGCAGTTGTCCTCGTTGACGCCGATGCGATGGTTCTTTGGATCAAAGAACAAGGCGCCCGTAGGACAGGCCTTCGCGCACGGAGCGTCCTCGCAGTGGTGACATGCCACCGGCGCGGAGATCTCGTAGGTGCGCGTTACGCGCAAGCGAGGTGCGGCGATGTTGCCGGGAATATCGTGTGCCTCGATGCACGCCGCCATACAGGTTTGGCACCCAATGCAGCGTGAAGAATCAGCCACGACTCGTTTATTGCCCATGTTGTTCACTCCCTCCTGAATCCCATGCCGGAGAGACCCTGCCGACGTTGCCCCGGACCGCCCGTGGTCCGGCATCGGCGTATCGAGTGCATGCGGCGAAACAGGCACTTCGATAGAATTCCTCCAACGATATACAGGTTAAATATACGCAGTTGCAGGGGGCAAACTTGAGCATAGGCCCTGCAATACGGGTGTATTGCAGGGGTTTTGGCAGGTTGGAACTATTCTCGGATAGCTATAAAGGTGAGTGTATTACATGCGTAAATCCAGGGGAGATTTCACGCTCGATTTATAAAGGATGTAATACGTTTGATATATATTTCGCGCTCATTAACTTGAGTGCAATAAAGCAGTGGTTATAAGATTGGTTATTATTAGCCAATGTTGTATTTGACCATTCATATTGCACGCTCATTAAGGGGGCCAGTGATGTCATCGACGCAAAAACGAGCCATCCTGCAGGTGCGCATTCGCGAAGAGGACAAACAGCATGCCGAGCGCCTCTACGACGCCATGGGCACATCGCTTGCCGAGGCCGTTCGCCTTTTTGTCGCGCAGAGCATTTTGATGCGCAAGCTTCCCTTTCAGCCGGTCGCCGTGCGCTCAAAGGACGGCACCGCCGCCTATGGATCGCTCAAAGCATATGGGGACCCCAATCGCCGCTCCGAGGAGCGCAATGCCTGGATTGAGTACCTTGCTACAGAATGCGACGATTCGATTTTGGGTCCCGAGGAAGTAGATATCCATGAGTAGCACCATCATCGACGAGACCGTCATCCTACGCTACCTGCTTGACGACGACGAGGTCCTGTCACCGCGCGCCGCCAAGGTCATCGCCACGCGCACCGCTCGTGTCTACCCCGAAATCATCACGCGCGTCGTGGTCACGCTGCGCGACGTCTATAAGGTTCCCCGCGTTGAGATTGCTGCGGCCATGAAAAGGCTGCTCGATGACGTCATGGTCGACGAGCCCACCGTTGTCGCCCTTGCCGTCAAACTCTTTGGCAAGACCCATATGGACTTTTCCGACTGCCTCCTCGCAGCCCGAACCGCCATCTACAACGATGATGTCGTGAGCTTTGGCAAGCCCATCATCCAAGGCATGATCGATTACCGCCGTAAACGCCAAACCGCCGCCGACGCCCGCGACCGCGCCGCCGAAGCCCGCAGCCGAAGCACCGACTCCACCATCGACAAGCTCCGCCACCACGGTCGCCACTAACCGACAGGCAACGGCATCGCCCGCCACTCAACGCCATCCCCCCTTAAGTTGCGGTGAAATAGTTCCTGGATTTAGGCTTATTCGAGCTTTTCAGGAACTATTTCACCGCAACTTTCTGTAAGGGTGGTTTTTAGTGCCGGCGAGGGGCACTAATCAACCGTTTGCCGATATGTTTGGCTCTAACTCATGACTCTGACCTGCCCCGTCAAGCTTTTGGTCAGTTCATGGCAAGGTCTGGCGGACCAAATATGGGTTAGCGTAGTGTCATTCACTCCCCCTCGAGACCATGGGGTCGAAAATGAGTCATGATAAACGCTGTTCCAAACCGCAAGTAGAGCTGTTCTTCCGGTTATTCGAGGCCCATCATGGCGGGCACCTGTTTGTAGCTACCAAAAAATGGGATGAACGCTGTGCCTACGCGCTCATGCAAAAAGAGATGATTATTCGACTCTACAACCATGTCTACGCTGATTCCACGTATTGGAATGACCTCGGCGTCGAAGATCGCATCTTTCAATTGGCATCCGCTATTGCGGTCGTTGAACCGGATGCCGTGTTTTGTGGAGCAACGGCGGCACTGCTCTATGGCATCGGTTCTGCATATTCGCTTCTCGACAAGGTACAAGTGCTGCTGCCGCGTTCCACCAGACGCGATATGTACGAATTCGTTGAATACCGACGCTGGCGGCCGGGCGACGTATGGCAGCTCGGCCCGTTTACGTTAACGGATCCATATCGCACGGTGGTCGACATCGCCCGAACGAGCGCTTTTCGATATGCACTAGGCTATGTCGACGGGTTGGCTCGTGAGTACGGTGTCGAGCGTGAAGAATTGCGTGCATATGCACAAGCGAACTGCCGCGGACTGCATGGCATCGCGCGCGCATTTGACGTTTTTGAACATATGGATGGAAGATCGGATAACGGTGGAGAATCCGAAGCACGGGCAGCAATGATTCTGGCGGGAGTTGCCGATCCCGAACTTCAGGTTGAAATCACTCGACCGGGAAACGCAGGCTATTATTTGGCAGATTACGGCTGGCAGATGCCAAACGGCTCTTGGATGCTGGCTGAGCTGCATGGACTAGGCAAGTTTGAGGACGATGCCCAAAATGATCCGGAACATACTGCGGCAAAAACCTATCGAGCTGCCCTCATGCGCGACGCGAACCTGCGTGCCATGGGCCACAACGTCATTCATTTCAAGCTCTCAGACACCTACGATGTCAAAGCGTTCGGCTCCATGATGCGCAGCTACGGTGTACCAACCACAAAACCCTACGCAGACTCCTGACCGGCTGCCCTCATCTTCTCGACAACAGAACCCATCATCGACCCAACCCGCTCGGCCTCAATAAGTTGCGGTGAAATAGTTCCTGGATAACAGCTTGCGGCTAATCCAGGAACTATTTCACCGCAACTTAAGAGGGGATGTGGGGGTCCCGGCATATATATGAAAACGGCTCTGGTCCCAAAAGAAACCAGAGCCGTTTATCTATCTTATGGAGCGGGCGACGGGAATCGAACCCGCGTCATCAGCTTGGAAGGCTGGGGTTCTACCATTGAACTACGCCCGCAAGATATGGTCGGGACGACAGGATTTGAACCTGCGACATCCTGCTCCCAAAGCAGGCGCGCTACCAAACTGCGCCACGTCCCGAAGGTGTTGAGCAGCTAAGGCATAAACCTTGCGTGTCCCAAAGCGAAGGAAATTATAGGGGAGACTTCCCGCCTGTGCAAGCGACGATACCCTAGCTCCTCGAATGTGCGACAAACTGGCTATGGAGCAGGCCGATCACAAACGCCACCACGGCAACCGGCACCCACGCGGCACCGATATCCGACAACGGCAGCGCATCGAACGGCAGCCACGCGCCCGCAAAGAACGCATCGCGGACCGAGGTGATCACGCTCTGCACGGCGACCACGCCGCCTACCCACACCCACACCTGCGGATGTGCGTCGCAAAAACCGTGCACCAGGCCCATAAGCACCAGCACAATGGCGACGGGATACAAGGCGTTGAGCATGGGCACCGAGAACATGAGGATCACGTCGAGGCCCACGTTGGAGAGCACACACGAAAACGCTGCGAACACAAAGGCGAGAATCGCAAAGGGACGGCGCATGGCCTCCTCGGAGGCCTCCGCTCCCCCTTTAACCACATACGTCTCGCAGAAGTAACGCGAGCAGCAGCTGATAAGGCCGATGCACACGTTCATGCAGGCAAGGAAGAAGATGGCGAAGACCACGACCGTGCCGGCAAGGCCAAAGTGCATGGAGGCAGAGCGGGCAAGGATGGCGGCGCCGTTGGTAGCGTCGGGCATCACGGTGCCGAGCTGCATTCCGGCAAGGCCCAAGCCGCAGTAGATGATGGCCATGAGAACGCCGGCGATCACACCGGAACGCGAAATCTCGAAGGCCACGCGCTTGTCATCGATAACACCCAACTCGTGGATGGTCTCGGCGATGATGATGCCGAAGGCGAGCGACGCGAGCAGGTCCATGGTCTGATAGCCAGTCAAAAAGCCCTGCACGGCAGCGCCCGCATCGTAGGGAGCCTGAGGCGCGGCAGCCGGCCCCAGCGGCGAGATCACGGCAGCACCCACGACCAGCACGATGAGCGCAATGAGCGCGGGGCCCGTAATGCGGCCGAGTACGCGTGTGATGACACCCGGGCGCAGCGTGAGCGCAAACGCGACGACAAAGAAGCCAACGGCAAACACCAGACGAGCCGTGCCGAGCGAAACACCCTCGGGTAGCAGCGGCACCAGCATTTCGAACGCCGTAGAGCTTGTGCGCGGAATGGCCAGGCACGGACCGATGGCCAGGTAGACCGCCGCGACAAAGAACTCGCCAAACATAGGATGCACGCGCCCGGCCAGCTCGCGCGCCGTGCCGGCAAGCGCCACGGCGATAAAGCCCATAACGGGCAGGCCGATGGCGGCAATCAGAAAGCCGAGCATGGCTACCGGCGTGGCAAAACCTGCCTGCAGCGCCAGCAGCGGCGGAATAATGAGGTTGCCGGCGCCAAAGAGCATCGAGAACAGGGCGATGCCGACGGTGACGACATGGTCGGAGCGCAGACCACGCGGGGTGGATGAAGCCATGGGACCACCTTTCGGGTCGAAACAAAAACGGGACGGGAAAAAACACCCGTCCCGCAAGTATATACGCTCTAGCAGCTTTAGCAGGCTAAATCGCACAGAGCATCGATAGCCGTGTCGACTTCTTCGGTCGTGTTGAAATACCCAAACGAGAAGCGGACGACGCCCTGGCGCTCGGTCCCCAGCGCACGGTGCATGAGCGGGGCGCAATGGGCGCCGGGGCGCGTCGCAATCCCCCACCCTTGCATGAGCGCGTCCGAGATCTCGGCAGAGTCGATATCGCCCACGTTGAGTGAGACGATCGCCGAGCGCGCGGGTTGGTCAAACGCACCGTAGAGCGCAATGCCGGGGATTTCGCGAACACCGGCGAGGAAGCGCTCTGCAAGCGAGCGCTCATGCGCCGCAATCGCCTCAACCCCGCCTTGTGCCTCGATAAAGTCGAGACCGGCAGAAAGGCCCGCGATACCGTGACCGTTGAGCGTGCCCGCCTCAAGGCGCGTAGGCCACTCAAGCGGCTGCAGCGCATTGAAGCTGTGCACGCCCGTGCCGCCCATGGCCCACGGAGCCACGTCAACACCCTCCGCCACGGCCAGGCCGCCGGTGCCTTGAGGTCCCATGAGCCCTTTGTGGCCGGTAAAGCACACGACGTCGAGTCCCATGGCATCCATGTCAATCTTCGCCGTACCGGCAGACTGCGAGGCATCAACGATCACAAGCGCACCTGCCGCATGGGCGATGGCAGCCACACGCGAAACGTCGACCGCGTTGCCGGTCACATTGGAGGCGTGCGTCACCACCACGGCACGCGTGCCCGGCGTGACCAACCGCTCGAGCTCATCATAGTCGAGCACGCCGCTCGCATCGCAACCCGCATGCTCAACCGTCACACCCCGCTCCGTCGCCAGGCGATTGAGCGGACGCAGCACGGAGTTGTGCTCGAGCACCGTTGTGACCACGCGGTCGCCGGGGCGCACCACCCCGTTGATGACGGTGTTGAGCGCCGCGGTGGAGTTGGGCGTAAAACAGACATGGTCAGCACGCGGGCAACCCAAAAGGCGCGCGAGCTTGGCACGGCAAGCGTGAATCGTACGAGCGGCATCGAGGGCACCCGACGTGGCGCCGCGCCCGGCATTGCCGAGCGAGCACATCGCCTGCGTCACGGCATCGATGACCGCCTGCGGCTTGTACATGGTCGTCGCCGCGTTATCTAGATAGATCATCGCACGACCTCCCACATATCAATCACCGTAAAGCCCTCGGTGGGAATACCCGCTGCGGTAAGCTCGGCGCGCAGCAGCTCCTCATCGGCAGGCAACGCCTTCCACGCCAAACCGCAGCCGGCAGCGACCTCCCCGGGCACGGGAATCGTTCGCCCGGGAAGGCCGCGCTCGATGCACAGGGACTCGCAACCCATGGCGGCCGCCGTGGTGGGAAACGTGATGACAAGCGCCGGGCGCTTCTCCCTCATGGCAACTCCAACCAATACGCTACGGGCGCACAACGCGCACAGCCTGCTCCATCTTCTCCACGATCACGTACATGTTGGTGACCTCGCCCACCGCAAGCTGGTCTTTAATGCCATAGTGGTCGAGGCAGGTACCGCAGGTGAGAATCTCGACACCCTGCTCGGCCAGGCCCTTCAGGTCGTCGAGCACCGGAGAGCCCTCTACGGTGAGCTTGGCACCGCCGTTGTAGAACAGCATAGTCGCGGGCAGCTCCTCCTGCTGCGTCACGGCAAAGATGAAGGCCTTCATGAGCTTGTGGCCCAGCTCGTCGTCGCCACGGCCCATGCAGTCGGTGTAGACGGAAATGACGAGCTTGCCCTTGCCGGCGCTGGCATCACAGAAGACAGCGCCATCCTGCTCGGGATCGGCCACGGCAACGGCGCCAGAGGTCGCCACGGTCACGTGCCACTCGGCGTCAGAAACCTTCTCGACCGAGGCCGTGCAACCCTTCTCCTGCGCCATCTTGGAGATGTTCTTGACGGCGGTCTCGTTATCGACCGAGGTCACGACGGTGCCCTCGCCATCGAGCTGCTTCAGAGCTTTGAGCGTCTTGACGACGGGCAGCGGGCAGGCATCGCCCATGGCATTGACTTCAATCTTGGTAGACATAGTTTTTCCTTTCAAAAGGGACCGCCCAGAACAGTAGGCGGTCGCATAAACGGTTTTCCTTAATGCACAACGCGAACGGCAGGACCGCCTGGCACCGGCTCGCACACGCGACCGACGACGGCGGCGATGCGACCCTCGGCATGCAGACGGCGCGCAAGCTCATCCACATCGGCAGCAGGTGCCGCGATAAGCAGGCCACCAGACGTCTGCGGATCGTACAGCGCATCCAGCATGCCCGGCTCCAGGTCCTCGTCGGCAGCCACGCGCGGGTCAAAGAAGTCCTGGTTGCGGTAGGAGCCCGCGGGGATAATGCCCAGACGCGCCATGTCGAGCACCTGGTCAAAGAGCGGTACCGCCCCCGACGCAAGCTCAACCTGCACGCCCGAGCCCTCGGCCATCTCGCACGCATGCCCGATCAGGCCAAAGCCCGTGACATCGGTGCAGCCGTGAAGCTCAAGTCCCTCGGCCAGACGAATCGGCGCCTCGTTGAGGGTGCACATCGAGTCAAACATGGCTGCGGCCTCGTCCTGCTCGATGAGCTCGCCCTTAATGGCCGTGGTGATGATGCCCGAGCCGACCGCCTTGGTCAGCAGCAACGCATCGCCCACGCGCGCGCCGCTGTTGGCGAGCATACGGTCAAGCGCGACAAACCCGCTCACGGACAGGCCGTACTTGGGCTCGTCGTCGTTGATGGTGTGGCCGCCCGCGATGGAGCAGCCCGCCTCGACGCACTTGTCGGCACCGCCCGCCAGAATCTGGCCGGCAACCTCAACGCCCAGACAACTGGGTATGCAGAGCAGGTTCATGGCGTGGCTCGGCCGCCCGCCCATGGCGTAGATGTCCGACAGCGAGTTGGCCGCGGCGATCTGGCCAAACAAAAACGGGTCGTCGACCATCGGCGGAAAGAAGTCGATGGACTGCACGAGCCCCAAGTTCTCCCCTACGCGAAAGACGCTCGCATCGTCGGAGGTATCGAACCCCACGAGCAAGTTGTCGTTATGGACATTGGGTAAGTCGCCCAGGACCTGGGCGAGGGCTCCAGGAGCCAACTTAGCGGCTCAACCGCTCGCGGCCGTCATAGACGTGAGCTTCATGGTGTCCTTAGCCATACGAACCCCCTTACAACAAATCAACGACTTTAAGTATACGCGCCAGGCACGCTTCCCAAGAGACCGCCGACGGCTCGAACGTCGAACGCGGCGCCGCAAGCGCCTGCGCGATAGCATCTGCCAGCGCGCGCTCAAACAACGGAAGGTCGGCCGCCACGGGCGTGTCGACATCCGTCATACGCGGCGGCGCCGCCCACGTCACGGGAGCACCGGGAAGCATCGCCTCCATCCAGGGACGAACGCCGGGCAAATCGGTCGCCACAACTTTGCAGCCGCACGCGAGGGCCTCGATCGTCACGAGCGGCAGACCTTCGTAAAACGAAGGCAGCACAAAGACGTCGGAACTGCGGTAGGCACGCACGAGTTCATCGCTATCCAGGCGCCCCGCCAGCGTCACCGGCACATCCGAGGCCGCGGTCAAGCGCTCGATACGTGCGTACTCGGCATCGTCCCCGCGGCCGCCCACAAGTACCAAGCCAGATGGGCGGACGCCATCGTCAATCGGCAATGACACAGCTCGGACCAGCGACTCGACGCCCTTTTTAAAGCAAATCTTGCCCACGTACACAAGCGATCCCGGCTGTCTCGCCACGCTTGCGTCGCGGCAGAAGACGCGATGGTCGTAGCCCGTCCCAATCACGTGGATGCGATCGGCATCGACGCCGCACACCAGGCCAATCTGTTCAGCCTGCTCAGCGTGAAGCGCAAAGACGGCATCGAGCCGACGAACCGCACTTACGATGCGATCGCGCTCAAGCGCATGCGAACGCAGCTGGCGCAGGTCGGTCGAATGGCACACGGCAACAACCGGCACGCCCCGGACGCACTCGCGCGCCAATGCGGTCACCAGATACAGGTGATGGCAGAGCACCAGATCGGGCCGAAACTCAGCCACCGCCCGATCGATTGCAGCAGCAAATGCCCGCTCAAATGCCTTGAGCATCGAAGGCGTCAGGTCACGATAGCGTGTGGAGGGATAGGGCATGACATCGGACATACCGCAGATGGGAAACGGCAGCTCGGGCGACTCGAACGGTACGGCAAACACGGCAGCACGCCGGTCCAGCTCGCCTTGGGTATCACCCGGTGCCGCGCCGCAAAGCACGGCGGCACGATGCCCCGTCTCGATCTGCTCGCGCACGAGCGCGGCAAGGTAGGTGCCGCTGCCGGTGCTATCTGGTTTTTGTGCCGAGATATTGAGGATGCGCATGTCGCGGTACACCCCTAGGCCAAGGCGGCGGCGCGGACAGCCGCGCCGATCGCTCCGGCAAAGCGAGCCTGGGGCGAGGTGGTCACCGGCGATCCCAGCAGCTCGCCCAACCGCTCCACCACGAAGGCGTTCTCGCACAGGCCTCCCGTCAGGTAGTACGGGGCGCCCGCGGCCTGCCCGGCCATGGTCGCCACGCGCGAGACCACGCTGTCGATTACGCCACGCGCAATGTTCTCGCGCGGCTCACCGCGACCGATTAGGCTGATGACCTCGCTTTCGGCAAACACGGTGCACATGCTGGATATCTTGGTGGGCTCGCCAGAACGCGCAAGTTCGGCCATCTGCTGCTGGGAAATGCCTAGGCGGTCGGCCATGATCTCCAAAAAGCGCCCCGTGCCGGCGGCGCACTTGTCGTTCATGGCAAACTTGGCCACGCGGCCACTTTTAAGCTGGATGACTTTGGTGTCCTGGCCGCCCACGTCGATCACGGTGCCGTGATCGCCAAACAGGCACACGGCACCGGTACCGTGGCAGGTGATCTCGGTCACGACCTTGTGCGCATAGGGCACGGCGACACGGCCGTAGCCAGTCGCGATCACGCGCACGTCGTCGGCTGTCACGTCATAGCCGGCCGCTGCCAGTGCCTCGCGCAGCCGCTCGGAAGCATCGACCGAGGAGAACCCGGTTGGCTGCACGCACGTCCACGACACCGAACCCTCCCCGTCGACCACAGCGGCCTTCGCCGCCGTAGACCCGATATCGATCCCGATCCCTATCATGGCTCTCTCCCAAACTAAACATCAAAGGTAGCGGCGCGTTCAGGCGCCTTAGATCTAGGTTTCTCAGGTGCCGGAGATTGCCCCGAAAGAGGAGCGCAGCGTACTTTGGTACGCAAGCGACGGTTTGAGGGGCAAGATCCGGTGCCTGAGGAAGCTAGAGGGTTTCGATGAAGGCGGCGATGCGGGTCTCGATCTGACCCATGTCGCCGTTGCTGTAGTCGGTCTCGATCTTCATGTACGGAATACCCGCACCCTCGACGGCCTCCTGCATGCGCGCGCTCTCAACGTTGAAGGTGTGGCACGCCTGGAGCACACTCTCCACTACCCCATCGACATGATACTTCTCGCACATGGCCAGCGTGTTTTCCATACGACCGTCGTTGGGCGTCATGACCGAGCAGTTGATGTCCAGGTAGCGGTCGGCGATGGCGCGCAGGATGTCGGGAGCCTCCGGGTCGATCATCATGGCCGCCGTGCGCTCGCCCGAGCAGTCGTCCATGCACACGACCACGCCGCCGTTGGACTCAATGGTGCGACCGATCTTGTTGATTACGCCGCCCACTGGGCAACCGGTGATCAGAATGCGCTTTGCATCCGCCGCGACCGGGCGCTCGCCCGCGTCGTAGGCCTCGCGCAGCTTGGCAACCTTTTGCTCCAGCTGCTGCGTATAGGCCTCGATATCAAAGCTGAACGTGCCGGCAAACATGGTGCTCATCAGGTCGACGCCGCTCATGGCAGCCGGCTGGTTGGCCTGCAGCGCAAACATGTCGAGCTGGGCCGCACGCAGGCGATTGCGACGACGGACGGCAGCGCGCAGGTCATCGTCGGTAATCGTGATGCCGTAGAAACCCTCGAGCTCCTCCTTGAGCAGGCGACACTCCTCGTACCAGCCTTCACGCTCGTAGGCGCGATCGCGACCCTGCGGCAGGTGCAGAATGTGCGTGCGCTTGAGCTCGTTGAGTAGCTCGTACATCTTCTTCTTGCCGTCACAGGTGGTCTCGCCGATAATCATGTCGCTAAAGTACGTAAACGGGCACTTTTGCGAGTAGGCAAAGCCGTACGTCGACTTGATGAGCGGGCAGAGGTTTGCCGGCAGCACCTTCTCGGCCTCGGGAATCACCTCATCGGACGTACCGCAAAGAGCGACACTTGCGGTCCCCGCGGCATCGATAATCTCGAGCGGCGTATAGCTGCACAAAAAGCCGACCAGGCGATTACCCGCCTGCTTGTAATCCTTGACGCGAATAAACGCCGCCTTGCGCTGCTCGTTGAACTCCTCAAACGTGGACGGCAACGGCTGTTCCTCGATATCGGCCATAATAGTTCCCCTCTCTTGCACCGATATACCAACAATTAAACAACAAACCCACGCCATACCCAAAAGGAAGCATCCTCTAGGGAATGGCGTCAATAAGCTCCTGCGTATACGGATCGCTCGGGTGCGCGATCACGTCCTCGGCCGCGCCTTCCTCGACAAGACGACCGTGGTAGAGCACGCCAATCCGGTCGGACATATGCCGAACCACACGCATATCATGCGTGATAAACAGCAGCGCCACGCCCGTCGTGCGCTGCAGGTCGCGAAGTAAGTTGAGCACTTGGGCCTGAACGGACACGTCAAGCGCCGAGACCGGCTCGTCGCATACCACAAGGCGCGGCTCGCAAATAAGCGCCCGTGCCAGATTGAGTCGCTGACGCTGTCCCCCCGAAAGGTCGTGCGGATAGCGGTCATAATGCTCTGCCAGAAGACCGACCGAGGCCAGGGCCGAGAGCGCGCGCCCATGGCGCTCATCCGCATCGCGCACGCCGGCGATAATCAGCGGCTCCTCCAAAATGCGGCCGACACGGTTGCGCGGGTCAAAAGCCGTAGAGCTATCCTGGAATTCCAGCTGGATCTCGCGGCGGAACGGCTTGCGTTCGCGCTCCGACATCGTGGCGAGGTCGTGCCCGCGATAGACAATCGAGCCGGAATCCGCACGCTCGAGACCACAGATCAGGCGTCCAGTCGTCGACTTGCCCGATCCGGATTCGCCAACCAGGCCATAGACCTCGCCCGGTGCGATCTCAAACGACAGATCGTCCACGGCGGTAAAGGCCTGACGCTTAAAACCTGAGCCCGGCATGGGATACGTTTTAGTCAGATGTGAGACGCTAAGCAGGGCTTCGCTATCAACAGCCATGGCACTCCCCTTTCTCGACAAGCCAGCATTTAGACCGGTCGCACGCATTCACGGCAAACAGCGGAGGCTCCTGCGCGCGGCAACGCTCGTCCGCCCGGGCGCAACGAGGCGCAAAGCGGCATCCACAGGGTATTGCCGTAAGCGGCGGCACTGTGCCCGGAATATCCGCCAGCGTGTCAACTCGCTCGCCTTCGAGCGGCGGAATGCTCGCGATGAGCCCCTGGGCATACGGGTGGCTCGGGCGCTCCATAAGGCCGCAGGCGTCGATCTCTTCTACGATTTGGCCCAGATACATGACGTGTACGCGCGAGCAGATGCTCGTGACGACACCCAAATCATGGCTGATAAAAAGCACCGCCATGCCCTCGGACCTGTTGAGGTAGCGCAGAAGATCCAAAATCTGTTTTTGAGTCGTCGTGTCGAGTGCCGTGGTGGGCTCATCGGCAATCAGCAGTCGCGGATGACCGGCAAGCGCCATGGCAATCATCACGCGCTGGCGCATACCGCCGCTAAAATCGCTCGGATACATGTCGAAGCGGGCCGCGGCATCTCGAATTCCCACACGCTCCAACAGCGATAGAGCCTCGTTGCGGGCTTCGCGTCGGCTCACCTTACGGTGGGCCCGCACGGCCTCGACGACTTGGGCCCCGACCGTCATGACGGGATTAAGCGAGCTCAAAGGGTCCTGGAAAATCATTGCGATGTCGCAGCCGCGCACCTTGCGCATCGTCTTGAGCGGACGCACCAGCAGATCCTCGCCATCAAACACAATCTGGCCCTCATAAGCCATCTTCTGCTCGTGCTCGAGCAGGCGCATGACACTCTGGGCAAACACCGACTTACCGCAGCCGGACTCGCCGACAACACCAACGATCTCGCCGGCATCGATATGTAAGTTGAGTTTGTTGACGGCTTCCAGCGCGTTGCCATCGCGGCCCACAAACGAGATGCAGAGGTCGCGCACGTCCAAAAGATGTTCGCTCATGGGCTAGTCCTCCTTGGTCTTGGGGTCGAGGGCGTCGCGCAGGCCGTCGCCGGCAAGGTTCAGCGAAAGCACGCTTGCGATGATGGCCGCTGCCGGGAAGAAAATCATCCACCAGGCTTTGCGCATCACGTTCTTGCCCGCCTGCAGGATGTTTCCCCAGCTGGCGTCGGGCGCCTTGATACCCAGGCCCAGAAACGAGAGGGCGGCCTCCGAGAGCACGGCCTCGGCAAAGACGAAGGTCGCCTGCACCAGGAAGGGTGCCATAACGTTGGGCACGATATGCAGCCACACGATGCGCGCGGTCGAGGCGCCCTGCACGCGCAGGGCCTCTACAAAGGGCTCCTCCTTGACCACCATCGCGCGCGAGCGCACGATGCGCGCCATGCTGGGCGTATAGACGATGGAGAGCGCGATGATGACGTTCCAGACCGAGGCGCCCATCATGGCCATGAGTGCGATAGCCAAAAGCACGCCCGGAATGGACATAAGGCCGTCGCAGATGCGCATGAGAATATGATCGAGTCTCTCGTTGTAGCACGCATAGGCGCCGATCACCAAGCCGAGCGCACTCGTCGCAAGCGTGACGGCAATGCCAACGCCAAGCGACACGCGCGCGCCCGCGATGACACGGGCAAGCAGGTCGCGGCCAAAGTCATCGCAGCCAAAGGGATGCGCGGGCGAAGGTGCCGAAAGTCGCAACGTCATCTCCTGCGCATTGGGATTAACCGTCCACACCAGCGGACCGACGAGCGCGATCAGCGCAATCGCCAGGAAAATGCAGCCGCCGACCACAAACCCCTTGTTGGCAAGAGCCTTCTTAAAGTTTGCCATCATGCATCGCCCCATTTGCGAGCGCGCGGGTCAAAAGCGCCGTAGGCAAGGTCGACAGCCAGATTGATCACCGAATTCAACAAGGCGACGACCAGCAGCACGCCCTGAATCACCGGATAGTCGCGACGCTCGATAGAACTCGTGACCAGCTGGCCCAAACCGGGGATGTTAAAAATGGCCTCAGTCACCACGGCGCCCGTAATCAGGGCGCCAAAAGAATAGCCGACCGAGGTGAGAATCGGCAGCGCTGCGTTGCGCAGGGCATGGGCCAGCACCACGCGAACCTCGGAGACACCCTTGGCACGCGCCGTCTTGACGCAGTCAAGCTGCATGGCCTCGATAACGCTCGAACGGGTCATGCGCATGAGCAGCGCGGCCTGAACGCATCCAAGCGATATGGCCGGCAACGCAAGATAGCGTAAATGGCTGAACCAGCCCTTCGATAGCGGCGCATAGCCGGCCACCGGGAGCACACGCAACGTGACGGCAAACAGCCACATAAGCATGAGCGCCATCAAAAAGCCGGGTATCGCCACGCCCAAAAGAGCAACGACACGCAAGACCGCGTCGGTGCGCGACCCATGTTTGAGGGCAGCGACGACGCCGCAGGGCAGTGCAATCAACAGCGCGATGAGCTGTGCCAGAAGCGCGAGCGATAGCGTGGGGCCAAAGTGCTCGGCGATCGCCTGCGTGACGGGCTGGCGCATAAAATACGAATCGCCCAGGTCGCCGGTAAGCACGCCGCCCATCCACTCAACGTAGCGCTGCGGCAGCGGCTCGTTGAGTCCCAGGCTATCGTTGACGCGCTCGATCTGGTCGGCCGAAGCCTCCATGCCGAGCATCGAAGAGGCCGGGTCACCCGGTGTGAGATAGATAATCAAAAACACGACGACCGAGATGATGAGCATCACCGGAACCATCGCGCCTATACGTTTGAGCGTGTACTTCAACATGCGAGGCGTCTATTTCCCCTCTGAACGTGGACAGGGCGTGGCGGCCACAGGGGACCAGACCCCTCCAGCCGCCACGCCATCTATTGCATTACTCCGGACGCTTGGCGTTCCAGATGATGGCGCCGTCGAGCACCTCGACGTCCTCGACGTCTGCCTGGGTGCCCGTGATGGAAGCGTAGTGGCAAAGCGGCTCGATGACGGCGATCTCATAGAGGCGCTCCTGAGCCTCGGCCCACTTCTTGGCCGCGGCGTCGGTGTCCTTGGCGGTGCGGGTCTCGGCCACGAGCTTGAGCGCCTTCTCGTCGGACAGGCCATAGAAGGCCTTGGAGACCGAGAGGGACTGGGCCGGGATGGGCTTGTAGTTGGTGGAGGCCACAAAGAGGTCCCACTGCTCGGGCTTGCTGGAGCGGATGTCCATGAAGGTCGCGAACTCATAGCTCTCGACTTCGGCGGTGAAGCCGGCCTTCTCGAGCTGCTCCTGCAGCGCGACGGTGGCGTTGTACATATCCTTGTAGTCGGGGGTGGTCAGCAGCTTGACCGTCTCACCGGCATAAGAGGTCTTGGCCAGGGCCTTCTTGGCGGCCTTGGCGTCGGCCTGGTTAAAGTACTTCTTGCCCGCATCGGTCGCCCACTGAGTGTTCTCGGGGTTGCCAAGGTTGGGATCGATGTTGAAGAGCTCCTTCTCGCCATAGGTGGCAAGAGCGGCCGCCTCGCAGTCGATAGCCATGAGAGCGCACTTGCGGATCTCCTCGTCGGCGAAGACGCCCTCGTTCATGTTGAGGAAGGCGGTCAGAACGCCGGCATTATGGGTGTAGAGCTTGACGTCGTCGTTGCCGTCGAAGTCGTGGTAGTTCTCGGTGGGGATCTCGCCAGCGATATCGTACTCGCCGGTCTCAAACCCACTCACGCGCGTGGAGGCCTCGGTCACGAACTGATAGTAGATGTCCTTGGTGGGCGCGGAGACCTTGCCGGTGTAGCCCGAAGCCTTGCCGTGAGCGGCGACATAGTCTTCGTAGCGGGTGAGATGGACGTACTGGTCCTGCTTCCACTCCACAAACTTGTAAGCACCGGTACCCACGTACTCGGTCACGCCGGTATCGCCCGCGGCCTCGATGACCTCGGAGGGGAAGATACCCGGATACTGGGAGTGGTTGCCCAGGATGATCAGAAAGTCGATGGCGGGCTCGGTCAGCGTGCAGGTGACCTCGTGGTCGCCCGAGGCGGCGAAGGTGGCGCCGGGCAGCAGGCTCGCGGCGCGATCGTTGACGGTGAGCCAGCGGTTCATCGAAGCCACGACGTCCTCGGAGCCAAACTCCTTGCCGTTGTGGAAGGTAACGTCCTCGCGTAGCTTGATGGTGTAGGTCAGGCCGTCGTCGGAGACCTCATAGCCCTTGGCCAGCACGGGCCGGGGCTCGTAGTCGCTATCGAGGCCAAAGAGCGGCTCGACAACGTTGCAGATGACGTCCATGGTCACAAGCGACGACGTGGTGTGCGGATCGAGCCCGTCCGGGCTCGCCGGTAACGCGATCTGCAGCTCGTCGCGATACTCCACATCCTGGCCGGTGGCAGCGGCGCTACCGCTCTCGGCGCCCGAACCGCCGCAGCCGGTGAGGCCGAGGCCCGCCATGACGCACAGGGCAGCGGAGCCGGTCAGAAAACCGCGACGGGAAACGCCCGCCTTGAAAAGGTCGTTGTTCATTGAGTTCCTTTCGTGTCTGAACAAACAGATAGAATCTGCCAGGACGGCGGAAATCCCCGCCCGGCAGCTATGCGAAGCCGATCGGCGCCCTGCGGTGCATCCGGACACCGACCGACATGGCAACAGAGAAATCCCTATCGCGCGGATAGGAACACCCGGCGGCACGGCCCAGCGCAGGTGCGGCTAAATCGTCTCGAGGAAGGCCTCGATGCGGGTCTGGAGCTGACCGGCATCCTCACCGGCGTAGTCGGTCGTGATGTGCATAAACGGAATGCCGGCCTGCTCGGCGGCCTTCTCCACGGCAAACGACTCCATCTCGTAGAGCGTGCAGAACTGCAGGGCCACGTCGACGATACCGTCGGCATGCAGGTCCTTGGCCATCTGGACAATGTCCTTCATACGCTGGTCGTTGGGCGTAAAGACAGCGCAGTTGATCTTAAAGTAGCGCTCGGCGATGGCGTCGAGCATCTCGTCGACCGTCTCGCCGGACTCGTCGACCAAGTCCTTGTAGTAGCGCGAGCCCGTGCAGGACTCCTCGCCCACCACGACGCCACCGGCCTTCTCGATGAGGTTGAACAGCTTCCAGTTGGGCACGGCCATGGGCGTACCGGTGTACAGGATGCGCTTGGTGCCCTTGGGCGCCACGCCCTCGCCGGCTTCAACGCGCTGTTCGCACTCGGCGGCCATGTCGTTGATGGCGCCGGTCAAGCGCGGCGTGTCGTCCATAAAGGCGGCCTGAACGGTCAGCAGGCTGTCGAGACCGCTGATGGGCGCCGGATCGGCAGCGCGCGTGGCAGCGAGACGCTGCAGGGCGCGACGCTTCTCATTGACGGCGTGGATGGCGGCCTTCAGGCGCTCGGGCGTAATCTTGACGCCACACTCTTCCTCGATCTTGGCGGCGAGCTTTTTGACCTCGGCCTTCCAAGTCACGAGCGTCGACTCATCGTGCACGTTGGGAATATCCATAACGTACATGTTCTTTTGCGTGGCAAAAAACTCGTAGGCCTTCTTCTTGCCATCGCAGGTGTTCTCGCCCACCACCAGGTCACTCGACTCAATGTAAGGGCAGACCTCGCCCAGCTTAAAGCCGGCAAAGCTCTTGATAAGCGGGCAGGTGTTGCGCGGTAGGTGCTCCTCGACCTTATCGGTTGCCCAATCGGCACCCGAGCACAGGCCCACGGGAATGCCGTCACAGGCAAGCACGATCTCCTCGGGCACGTACACGCAGAACGAGCCCACGATCTTGGTAGCCTCGCCGGCCTCCTTCTTGTCGAGCATCTCCTTAATACGGCCGCTGTGGATGTTGGTGGCGACAAAATCCAGGTAGGACGTGGACTTGGGGCGATTGTTCTGCGTCAGGAACATATCGCCGTACATCTGGCCCACGGCGCCCAGCAGCATGTCGTGGTCGGCAAGATTCATGCCGAGGCTCTCCCACATCGGATGGAAATCGAATTCTTCAGCCATGACGGTTCCCCTCTCGAACCAAAAACGGATAACAGCGGTATCGATGCACGACGAGCGGCGATTGCCCGGCCGTGCTCAAACCCGGAATTTTAGGGAACCTGCTTTGCGGTCGATTATTTAGTTGTGCGTCGTCTCTCCCGGAGCCGTGAACATACCTGCTCATATGCGACTCCGAGCCATATACAGGGCGCGCGCGGCAACGCGGCGAATGTATGTCGTCTGCGGCATGTGCGCACCCTCCTTTACAAGTTGAGGTCAACTATATCAACGGTCGTCGACCATGCGAACACCGTTGACATTCGTACGACAGCGTCGCGTACCGTCGTTTAATAAATAATTATCTGTGTTGATAAGAGTTTGTCATCCATCATTCGGCGAACGGCAAGACAAAGCCGCCGA
Organism: Sodaliphilus sp.; assembly: GCA_963657575.1. Taxonomy (GTDB): domain Bacteria; phylum Actinomycetota; class Coriobacteriia; order Coriobacteriales; family Coriobacteriaceae; genus Collinsella. The sequence goes on along the minus strand of CAVKNR010000005.1, from coordinate 2,046 downwards.
GGCTTATATCCCCGACGGCATTACCCGGCGCTATCGACAAACCAAATGGATCTTACTCGCATCGAAGTGCATACGTAGCGTATCGCCTGCTTGCGGCAGCTCGTCGACAGGCACGCCCACCTTGTTGACCTTCCACTGCAGACGTGTGGGCGCATCGGCGCGCGGCACGTCCAGCAATACCAGCCGCTCAAAGCGCGAATCGCTCACACGGGCCACGTGCAAATCATAGCTGTTGCGGCCCCGCTCCGCGCGATTGTCAACATGGAAGTAGCTTGCGCGAACGCCCAGGTACGCTGCATTATCGGGAACCTCGCGACCCACGTTAAAGGTCATGCCCCAGTCGAGGGCCTCAACTTCTTCGTCGCCGATCTTGCGCGCCCGGCTTGTGTTCTTGCAGCCCGTCAGGCGCAGTGCCGCCAGCGTCTGCGGACGGCGGACCACGTCCTCGACGGAGCCGATCTCCTCCACATGCCCGTCGTGCATCACACAGATGCGCTGGCACAGGCGGCACGCTTCGTCGATGTCGTGGCTCACGTAGAGCACGGTGCGGTTGCATACATCGAACAGGTCGAGCATGTTCTGCTCGAGGGCGCTCTTAAGATAGGAATCGAGTGCGCTCATGGGCTCGTCGAACATAAAGATGCCCGGATGCGCCGCCACCATGCGCGCAAGCGCCACACGTTGCTGCTGACCGCCCGAGAGTCGCACGGGATAGCGGTCGGCAAAATCGGCCAGTCCAAAGATACCCAGGTAGCGCTCGGCAAGCTGCTTGCGCGCCGCGGCGTCGCCCGCATCCTTTACGCCGGCACATACGTTATCGGCCACTGTCATATTAGGGAACAGCTGATAGTTTTGGAACAGCAGGGCGCATTTTCGCTCCTGGGGCGACAGGTTGATGCCCGCCGCCGAGTCAAAAAAGGTCACGCCGTTGACGACGATCTTGCCCTCGTCGGGCGTCTCCACGCCGGCGATGCAGCGCAGCGTACAGCTCTTGCCGCAACCCGAGGCACCGAGCAGCGCCACACGATCCTCGCCGGCCTCAAGCTGCATGTCGAGCATAAACCCGGGATAGCGCTTTTTGATATCCAGAACGAGCGACATGGCCTATCGACCTCCCTGCAAAGCGGCATCATCGCGCATGAGCTCGGCCAGCGCCTCGCGATCGATACGCAAGGCATCGCCGCCCGCCGGGTCGAGCGAATCGCCCTGTCCGGCAAGATCTTTGATCCGCTTGCGCTCCGCACGGGAAAGGCCCCGCTCGCGATACTTTTGCGAATGCGCCGTGTACATGTTGATGAATAGGATGACCAGAAAACTGAACGCAATCACAACGGCGACCCAAAAGAGGGCCACCGAGGTGTTGCCGCCCATCCACTCAAAGTAAATCGCAATGGGGATGGTCTGCGTGATACCGGCGTAGTTGCCCGCAAAGAACAGCGTGCAGCCAAACTCGCCCATCGCGCGGGCAAAGGCGAGCACCGCGCCGGCGGCAATCGAGGGCCAGCCAAGCGGCATCATAAGCTTGGTAAAGATGCGACGCTCGGACCATCCCAGGGTTCGCGCGGCGTCGAGCATTTGCGTGTCGAGGCTCTCAAAGGCACCGAGGGCCGTTCGATAGACCAGGGGGAACGACACCACCACGGCAGAGATCACCGCCGCGGGCCACGTAAAGACGATTGAGATGCCGTGCGCGATGAGCCACCGACCGACCCCGGTCGAGCGGCCAAACAACATGAGGAGCAGAAAGCCGCAGACCGTGGGCGGCAGCACCATGGGAATGGTAAAGACCGAGTCGAGCAGGCCCTTGATGCGACTCGAGGTACCCATGGTCTTCCACGCGGCAAACAGGCCCAGCGCAAAGGAGATCAGCAGGGCAAGGCCGCTCGTTTTGATGGACACCCAAAACGGGCGATAGTCGATGTCGCCCAAAAAGGAAGCCAGAGAGGTCCAGGGCCCCTGCTCATCCCGCAATACGACAGACGATGCTTCTACCATTTGAGCGCTATCAAGCCAACGCGCGCCGCCCTTGGCATCACCCGAGGCTGA
>CAVKNR010000004.1:0-39358 GCA_963657575.1 Sodaliphilus sp. | reverse complement strand
GTCATCATCTGCGGCATCATCGATGTCGTCGTGCGCAACCTCATGGGCGTTCCGTTCTCCGAGCTGCTCATCAAGCTGCTCTCCCCGCTCTTCACTGCAGCAGAGACCTACCCCGGACTCATCCTTATTCAGGCAGCCACCGCGTTCTTCTGGTTCATCGGCGTCCACGGCCCCTCGATCGTCCAGCCGGGCATCGACCCCATCCGTCTTGCCAACCAGGCCGAGAACCTGCAGGTTCTGCTGGCCGGTGGCCACCCCGCCCACTCCCTCACCTTTAACATGTCGCTCGTGGGTGAGTTCGGCGGCACCGGCGCCACGTTCATCGTGCCGCTTCTGCTGATTCTCTTTATGAAGTCCAAGCAGCTCAAAGCCGTCGGTAAGGCCTCGATTGTTCCTGTTGCCTTCGCCGTCAACGAACCGCTGCTCTTTGGCGCGCCGATGATCCTTAACCCCTACATGCTCATCCCCTTTGTTGCCGCCGGTTGCGTCAACGTAAGCGTTGCCAAGTTCTTTATCGACAACGTGGGCATGAACGGCTTCTCCTTCGTGGTGCCTTGGGCTACCCCTGCCCCCATCGGCATTTTCATCACCACAAACTTCCAGCTTATCGCCCTGGTATTTGTCGCGATCATCATCTTGCTGGACGCCATCATCTACCTGCCGTTCTTGAAGGCATACGATAAGCTGCTCTGCGACCAGGAGGCCGAGCGCGCCGCCGAGCTGGGTCTTGAGTCCGATGGTGCTGCCACCATCGCCGCCAACGCCCCTGCGCCCGCTGTCGAGCAGGCTACCGCTTCCGTCGAGCCGACCGCCGCTGCCGCCGACAGCAAGCCTGTCGCCGATCAGCCCGAGCCCGCCGCCAACGCATCCGCTAAGAAGGACGTCGACGGTCTGAAGGTCCTCGTCCTGTGCGCCGGTGCCGGCACCTCTGCCATGCTTGCCAACGCCATCAAGGAAGGTGCTGCGCAGACCGGAGAGAACATCGCTTCCTCCGCAGGCGCCTATGGCCAGCACACTGCCATCATGGATCAGTACGACGTTATCGTGCTTGCCCCGCAGGTCCGCAGCTACTACAACGACATGAAGGCCGACACCGATCGTCTGGGCATCAAGCTGCTCGCTCCGCGCGGTAAGGAATATATCGACCTTACCCGCGACCCCGCTGGCGCCATCAAGTGGCTCCGCGAGAACCTCGACTAGTTCCTCCCTCTGTTGGTGCCCGGATTCCCGGTTCGGGCACCTCTCCCTATTCGTATCCCACAGAAAGGATGACTCATGACCAACCCCATGCAGTTCCCCGACGGCTTTGTGTTTGGCGGCGCCACCGCTGCTTACCAGGTTGAGGGCGAGACCCGTACGCACGGCAAGGGCAAAGTGCCCTGGGACGATTTCCTGGCAGCCCAGGGTCGCTTCTCCCCCGATCCTGCAAGCGATTTCTACAACAAGTACCCGGTCGATATTGACCTGTGCCAGCGCTTCGGCATCAACGGTATTCGCGTCTCCATCGCTTGGAGCCGTATCTTCCCCAACGGCACTGGCGAGATTAACCCCGAGGGCGTCGCCTTCTATCACGAGCTTTTCGCCACCTGCAACAAAGCCGGCGTTATCCCCTATGTCACGCTCGATCACTTTGATACGCCCGAGGCCTTTTACCAGAACGGCGGCGAGGGCTTCCTGACGCGCACGACGATCGACGCCTTTGTCGAGTACGCCAAGTTCTGCTTTGCCGAGTTCACCGAGGTCAAGCACTGGTTCACGTTTAACGAGATTCCCGCGACCGCCGAGGGCAGCTTTATCGTCGGCAACTGGCCGCACGGCGAGAAGTATCGCCTGGACAAGGCTTTCCAGCTCATGCACAACATGATGGTGGCCCACGCCAAGGCTGTCGTCGCCTTCCATGAGGGCGGCTTTGAGGGCGAGATCGGCATTGTCCAGAACCTGGAGCCCAAGTATCCCCTCGATCCCAACAGCGCTGCCGACTGCGAGGCGGCTCGCATGGCCGACGTCATCAACAACCGCTGGGTACTCGACGCCACCTTCCGCGGCCGCTATGCAGCCGACACCATGGAGGCTGCGACCAAGCTGGCCCATATCGCCGGCGGCGAGCTCGACGTCCGCGACGAGGACATCGCCGCGCTGACCGCCGCGCTCCCCTACAACGATTGCCTGGGCGTCAACACCTACAAGTGCCAGTTCCTGCGCGCCGCCGAGGGCGAAAACGACATCAACCACAATGGCACTGGCGACAAGGGCTCCTCGCGCTGGTTCCTCAAGGGCGTGGGCGAGTCATGCGTGCGCGAAGGCGTACCCACCACCGATTGGGACTGGATCATCTATCCCGAGGGCCTGTACGACCTGCTGCTGCGCATTAAGAACGATTACCCCAACTACAAGAAGATCTACATCACCGAGAACGGCATGGGCTATAAGGACGACTTTGAGGACGGCTTTATCGACGACGCCCCTCGCATCGACTACATGCGTCAGCATCTCGCATGGATCCTCAAGGCAATCGACGGCGGCGTAAACGTCGCCGGTTACTTTGTGTGGTCGCTGCAGGACCAGTTCTCCTGGACCAACGGCTATAACAAGCGCTATGGCCTGTTCTACATCGACTTTGAGACCCAGAAGCGCTATCCCAAGGCGAGCGCGTACTGGTACAAGAACGTCGCGGAGACCGGCCTGCTTATGGCCTAACTTCAGCCGCGTATCCCCTGTCGGCCGCATGCGAATCCCTCCACGGGTTCGCATGCGGCCTTTTTTGTTTTGGTTCGGCCCGTGCAGGCCGTTTGTCTCGATCTGTAACATGTAGCAGGGATTTTCAATCCTAACTGTTATAGATTTAGACGAACGGGCGACCAGGGCTGAAAGATCTCAATCTGTAACACGTAGCCCACTTTTAACCGTCTAACTGTTACAGATCGAGACAATAAGATAGTCAAATCCGAACTTTCCAAGCAGTTATGAAGCATGGTTTCTAGTTTTCGGTATCACGAACATACTTTCGGTATCATTTAATGGTATTATGATATCGAAAGTATGTTCGTGATACCGAAAGGAGCCGCATGCGCCAGTTCGATTACACCACAGTCCCAGCGGAACTCGAAGCAACTCCAATCACCAACCTCCTCCTCTCGATACGCGAGCATAAAGGCCGTCAGCTTGCTCTGAGTCAAGTCAAACCCGAGCTTCTATCGTCCCTAATGGAGGAGGCTAAGATCCAAAGCACCCAATCCTCCAACGGACTTGAAGGAATTGTTACCACCCAAAAAAGACTCAAAGCGATCATGGCGTATTCCGCCAAGCCAAGCTCCCGCGCAGAGGAAGAAATTGCTGGATACCGAGATGTGCTGTCGCTTATTCACGAGCAACACGATTCCATTCCCGTAACGCCATCGGTCATTCTGCAGTTGCATCGTGACCTCATGGCGCACACGGCAATCTCGTATGGAGGCCATTGGAAAGATGGCGATAACGAAATCGTCTCCATTGACGATCAAGGAAATCGATTTGTGCGCTTTAGGCCCCCTTCGGCCCTAGCAACCCCGGGACTTATTAAAGAAGCCTGCCAGTCCCTCAACGATGCTTTATCTCGCCAAGTTTGCGATCCCCTCCTTATATCGCTCCGCTTTATCTTCGATTTTGTTAGCATTCATCCCTTCAACGATGGCAATGGCAGGATGAGCCGGCTCCTTACAACGCTGCTGCTCGAAAAGACTGGATACGACGTTGCGCGTTACATCAGCATCGAACGACTTATTGAAGACAACAAAGCGCTTTACTACAACGCTCTCGCTGCAAGCTCCACCGGATGGAATGAAAATCAAAACACCGAAGTACCCTTTATCCGTTTCATGCTCGGAACAACCCTGGCCGCCTACCGACAGCTCGAGCAGCGTACCTTAATTGAATCAAGCACTCGTCCCATGTCGAAGCAAGCGCGCATCGCCGTTCTATTTCAACAGAGACCCGGCGTCATTAAGAAATCCGACATCCGATCCAACTGCCCCGATATCAGCGAGGTTACCGTTAAACGAACCCTCGGTCAGCTTGTTAGTTGCAGCGCAATCGAAAAAACAGGAGCGGGTCGTTCGACGGGCTACATACTCAAAGACGTCCATGCTCTAGAACTATTCTTGCAATCCACAATACCCGATAGCGAGGCCGCAATAACAAAAGAGGCTCCAAAGGATAAGCTCCTTGAACGTATAAACCACGCCGAGGATGAAAGCAGAGAGAAGCTCTATGAAGACTACGATTCATTCTCAAGGGACATAAAGACGAAATACGGAGTCTAGTCATATCCCAGAATAGCCTCATCCTTGTTGCCCAAAATTATTTGCGCGTCAACGTGAAGCGGTAATCCCCGCGCCGGCAGGGGGCAGAAGTATCTCCTGCAGCGTTAGTTAGCAGATGATCTGCGTGTGCTCCTCGATGGCGACACGATCCTCGGCGGCGATGCCCGGTTCGCACACCACGGCGTCCAAATTGTCCAGTCGACAGAAGGTGTAGAAGTCGCGCTTGCCAATCTTGCTGGAGTCGGCGATGAGGTAGCGCGAGTCGGCCTTGCTAAAGGCGAGCTGCTGGATACGACCCTCATCCATATTAGACGTAGACACGTCGCCATCCAGAATGCCGTTGGCGCCGATAAACGCCGCATCGATACCCAACGCACGCAGAGTATCCTCGGCCGTTGGCCCCACAAAAGCGGCGGTGCGGCGACGGTACATACCGCCCACGAGACACAGGTCGCAGTCTTCGCGTGCCTCAAGCAGGTTAAACACCGAAAGCGAATTAGTCACAATGCGCAGGCGAAACGCCGGCAGCATCGAGGCCATCTGCTCCACCGTAGTGCCCGTGCCCAAAAAGATGGTCGAGCCTTCCTCGATAAGCTCCACAGCACGGCGCGCAATCTGCAGCTTTTCCTCGGCATGCTTGGTGCGCTTTTCGCTGTGCGAATACTCATGGCGCAACATAGCGTGCGGACGACCCTGCGCACTACGGGCTCCGCCGTGCACGCGCTCGATCTCGCCCAGGCTTGCAAGCTCCTCAAGATCGCGGCGGATCGTCATATCCGAGACGCCCAGTGCATCCGAAATCTCCTTGACCGAGACCGTTCCCTGTTCCTCGAGCAGCTGCCGAACCTTATCCTGTCGCTCCGCTTTAATCACGATGAGTCCTCGCTGTTCCACGCTCACGTCAATTCAAACAATAACGAACAAATTGTATCAGACTCGCGCGCGTCAGAAATGAACCCCCGCACAGCTCCAATCATCACTTTTTTGAGAAAAATACCCCCTGCTTTAGTGGGGTGTAGTGATAATCTCGCCTGTTCGCGCTACAGTTTGTCGGAAATACCTCGATGTTAGGAACCAAATGATCACTTCCGAGCTTTTCGGCACCGCGCCGTGCGGTACCCCCGTTCATCGTTACACCCTCAACGGGTCCGAGATCTGCGTTCGCATTATGGACTATGGCGCTACCGTGCTGGGCATCGACGTGCCCGACATCCCCGGCAACGTGCGCGATGTGGTGCTGGGCTTCGATAGGCTCGAGGATTACTTTGACAACCCCGCCTGCTTTGGCGCGACCATCGGACCTGTGGCCAACCGCACTGCAGGTGCCACGATCACCATCGCCGGCACGGACTGGCATATGCCGGCCAACGAAGGCGCCAACAACCTGCACAGCGACCTTGAGCACGGCCTGCACAAGCGCGTATGGGATGTTGAACTCGACGAGGTCCACAACGCCGTGCGCATGACCACCTCACTTGAGGATGGCGAACTGGGTCTCCCCGGCAACCGCACCTTTACGGCCGTGTTTACCGTGACGCGCACCGGCGTCTTTCGTGTCGAGTATGGCTGCGAGAGCGACCGCGCCACCTACGTGTCCATGACCAACCACACGTACTTTAACCTTGCCGGCCATAACGCCGGCATGGACTGCGAGCACTTCTTTGTTGCTAACGCAGCCCACTACCTCCCCATTAACGACCAGAATATTCCCACCGGCGAGATCGCTCCGGTCGAAGGCACGCCGTTTGACTTTCGCGAGCTGCGTCCCATCGCGCCTGGCATGGAGGCCGACGACCCGCAGATTAAGCAGGCCCGTGGCTACGACCACTGCCTGTGCATCGATGGCTATCAGTACGGTCGCAACCTGCGCCGCGCGATGCATGTCGAGGAGATGTGGACCGGTCGCGAGCTGGACTACTACACCACCGCCCCGGGCGTGCAGCTCTACACCGGCAACTGGCTGGGCGACGAGCACGCCAAGGACGATGCTAACTATGGCTGGGGCGCCGGCTTTGCCCTCGAGGCCGAGATGTACCCCGACACGCCGCACCAGCCGCTGTTCCCGCAGGGCATTGTGGGCCCGGGTCACCCCTACAGCAATGTGATCGAGTACCACTTTATGAGGCACTAAACCCACAACGCGACATATCACACAGCAGCGCCCGCCGGCACCACTGCCGACGGGCGCTTTGCTACCTAGTCATTGGGGACGTTCTTAAATGACTAGTCGTTGGGGACAGTCTTTAACGTTTGGCAAGAAAGACTGTCCCAATCTGCCGGCACTTGGGGACGTTCCTAAAAGGCCGGCACATAAGGAACGTCCCCAAGTGCCAAGGGTGTCCCGTTTGACTAGTCATTTAAGAACGTCCCCAATGACTAGTTGGATGGGGTCGGGATTGGAGCTGGGGAGGTAACGGATTTCTAGCTCTATGCCGAGTTCTTGTAGCTCTTTGAAGGCAGCGATGTCCGTATCGTCTACGGCGACTGCGGGCGTTATGGGGTGCTTGCCCTCCCCCGCCTGCATATGGCCAATGCTGATCTTGGTGATCGGCACACCACCCTTAACCAGCGCGAGTGCATCCGTGGGCGACGCCACCATGATGAGAATCCATTGGCGCGACGTTGCGGTATGAATGATATCGACGGTCCTTTGCACCGAGAAAAACCGCGTCCAAACGCCTTCTGGCGCCGCCACCCTCATGGGTGCCCATTGGCGCGAATCCGCCGCGATCTCATCGTTGACGATTAAAACAAGGTTGGAACCTACGGCTTCGTTCCACAGCTCAACGTCTTGCCCGTAAATGAAACGGTCATCGATACGCGTGAGAAGGATCTTGGGTTGAGCCATGGCTGCCCCATTCTGTTTGAGACCCATACGAGCGGGACATCACGTCTCCAATATTAGTGCATTTAAAGTGAGAAAAGCCGTCAGAACACTTGCGCGGATGTGCGATGTCCCGTATCATAGACAGCCGTTGACGCCTCAGTTGCGTCACCACATGGACGCCAGCGTAGCTCAGTTGGTAGAGCACCGCTCTCGTAAAGCGGGGGTCACCGGTTCGAGCCCGGTCGCTGGCTCCATTGCACAAGATAGCCGCCTTCGGGCGGCTTTTTTGTTGCCGATTTCTTGCGAACATCCGCCAAACCAAGCACAACGCCGCCGGCAACTCCCCTGCTCAACGAAAAGCCCCGCTAACCGCAATCCTCAAAGGAACCGCGATCAGCGGGGCTTAAACGCGCCCCCCAAGGGGAATCACGCTAGCTCACGAGCAGCGCGCTACTCTTCCCAGTAAGCGTCTGCAAGCAGCTTAAAGCAGATCTTCTTGACCGGCTGTGCGCCATCGCCCGGGAACTCGAGTGTGGGCATGTGAGGCTCGCCGGCAACGAACAGCGCAAACTTGTCGTCAGCAAGATCGCCGGCAATCGAGGCGTCGGAATCGACCAGATCGTAGTCGTCCTTCTCGTCAAACTCCTGAACCAGCGTCAGGCTGCCCGTGGCAACCTTAAAGGCCTCGCGACCCTCGACGTCGATCTGCAGGTCATGATAGCGCTGATGCGTCTCGTAGTGAGCCTCGGCCTCGGGACGCGTCGTGGGAGCCATGACGTTCGCATAGACCTTGTCGCCCAGAATCGGATGGCTGCCGACCTCGAGCTCCGCCGGATCGTTCTCCTCGAGCCAGTCGATCAGCACGTCGAGGCCCTTGAGCATTCCGCGATACTCCTCGATATCGCCCAATGCACCGTAAATCATCTAAATCCCCTCTCGGATCGTTTCTTTGGCGGCTACTCGATAAACGCGTTACCGACGCTGTTGCCGCCCACATACGTCTCGACCAGGGTAAGGTCGGGACTGAACACGACAAAGTCGGCGTCGCGCCCCGGCATAATGCTACTGCACTTATCGTCGACATGAGCTAGCAAGCGATGCCGGGGCCGCAGCACAAGCTCCTACAGCTCGGTCACGACAACGCCGTTGTAGACCTCGTCCCAACGATCCATGACCAAGTGGCCGGTCATAGGATCCATGGCGTTGAGCTTGCCGCAAGTGTTGGCTGTACGCAGCACCGTCTCGTCGTCTGCGCCAGCAGCGATGGCATGCGCGAAGCCTGCGATAGTGGAGTCACCAGAGCCCGTTGCGTTAACGGCAGGGATATCGGGCGTCTTTGCGCGGAACGCACGGCCATTGTGGAAGCCAACGGAGCCGGCAGCGCCCATGGACACGACGACCCAGGGGATATCGGAGAAGCGGGCATCAGAGGCGAGCGCGGCGCGGAGCTCGTCCATATCGTCGGTGGTAAAGCTCGTGCCCAGAAGGCCGTTGATCTCGGTCAGGTTAGGCTTGACCAGCTCGGGCTTAATTTCGGACTTAAGGGCGGCCTCGAGCGAAGCACCCGAGGTATCGAGCAGCACCTTGGCTCCGGCGTTCTCGGCAATGCCCGTGATCTTGGCATAGTAGTCTGCCTCGACACCGCGGGGCAGCGAACCCGAAATGGTGACGACGTCGGCCTTGCCCGCAAGCTCGGTAAACTTGGCGGTAAAGGCATCGAGCTCCTCGGGGGCAATTGTCGGGCCGCTCTCGAGCAGCTCGGTCTGGTTGCCGGCGTGGAGTATGTTGAGGCAAATGCGAGTCTCGCCCTTGATGGGCACAAAGTCATTCTTAATGCCGTTGGCATCCATGAGCTCGGCCATATAGGCGCCCATGTGGCCGCCGAGCAGGCCGGTTGCCACAACGTCGTCGCCCAGCTGACCCAGGACGCGGGCCACGTTAAGGCCCTTGCCGCCGGCGGTCTTTTCGGGCGTCACACGGTTGACGTCGTCGATGACGAGCTCATCGAGCTGATAGCGCGTGTCGACGGACGGATTCATCGTAACGGTGAGGATCATTTCTAGCTCCTTATCTCGCAGGCTCCTTATGCCTTGCAAAACGAATTGGCTACATGCGACTACAGAATCTCGATTGTGAACGAGCGCACGATGGTTTCTTTGGGCTTGGCGATAAGGCAGCCGCGCTTATGCTCAAGCACGTCATCCTCATCGGAACAGGTCGAAAGACCGCCCCAGGGTTCAACTGCCACAAAATCGCCCTCGGGCTTACTCCACACAATGAGATACGGGAAACCCTCAAAGCTCAAGCGAACGCCCTTGTCCTCGCCCTTCTTGGAAAGCGTGACCTGACGGCTCTCGAGCACGTCAAAGATGGTCTCCGCGAAATCGAAGAGCTCGTGCGATAGGGGCAGCGTCTTTCCCACCATGGGGTTCTTGGAGCGGTTAGCTACATCAATCAATCCGGTCGAGGGTACGGCGGTGCAAAGCTCCGCTGCCTCGTCTTTCTCGAAGCGCAATTCGTAGTCCGTATAGGACTCACCCTCATCGAGCGGGCACCTAAAGCCGGGATGACCGCCGATAAAGAACGGCATATCCTCGGTGCCCTCGTTGGTCACCTCATAGGAGACGCGCACGGCGGCGTCCTCGAGCGTATAGCGGGCGACGAGCTTAAACGGATATGGATAAGCGCTCAGCAATGCAGCGTTATCCTCAGATGCCAGGCACATCGCCAGCTCGTTTGCGTTTTGGCTCAACAGCTTCCACTCCTGCTTGCGCGCAAAGCCGTGGCGGGCGAGCTTCACATGATGCCCGGCAAACGTCAAGGCGCTATCATCGCGCAGGCCTCCGCAAATCGGGAAGCAGACCGGCGCCTGACCGGACCACACTGCGGGGTCACCCTGCCACAAATACTCGCGACCGTCGGCCTCAATCGAGGTAAACGAGCCGCCAGCCGTGGAAACCTTAATAGAAATCGAATCGTTGGAAAGAGCGTATTCCATTACCCATCCTTTCGAACAACTGCTTTTTTTGCTCGCAAGTACCCGTCTCGGCCCTGACCAAAGGACAAACCCGCACACTCATCGATGTGTCTGGTATCCCAGCCATGCAACGGGGCACCATACAGACATTGATGCAATTACAGCTGAAAGGCCTTCTTATGCGAACCATCATCCTCTACGCCTCGCGCCATCACGGCAATACGAAAAAGCTCGTGGACGCCATCGTTGAGGCGCACCCCGAGATCGATACCCTCGACGTCAAGACGATCGGCAAAAACGAGTACCCCGACCTGCACGAATATCATCTGATCGGCGTCGCTACGGGCATTTATTACTCAGAGATCGACAAGGACATGGCACGTGTGCTCACGAACGTGCTGCAGCCGCAGGACAAGGTGTTTGGCCTTATGACCTACGGTGGCAAAAACAAGTGGTACGGCAAGGATATCGATGGTATCTGCCGCATGAGGCGGGCCATCTTTATGGGTGCCTACGGCTGCCCCGACTTTGATACGTGGGGGCCGTTCAAACTCACCGGCGGTGTCCAAAAGGGACACCCGACCGCTGAGGAAATTAAGAGCGCCGTCGACTTCTTCGACAAGATCGAAGACGAGTATGGCGACATCATCGTCGAAGAGTACGCCAAGCGCGAGAAGCGCCTAGCATACGAGAAGGAGCATCCTGCAGGAGGCCTGGTGGCCGGCGTTAAGCGCACGGCAAAGAAGATCGCTAACAAGCTGTAACTGTGAAGGTACTTTTGAGCGTTTAACCCATACGGCGGGTCCGAGCAGATTCGGGCCCGCCGTCTTTTTCTATCGTTACGCGGCAAACGCGTTGCCGACGCTCTGGCCGCCAACATATGTCTCTACGAGGGTGAGCTCGTGGTCGAACACAACAAAGTCGGCGTCGCGACCAGGCATGATGCTGCCGCACTTATCCTCGATGTGCGCGGAGCGTGCCGGCACCTCGGTTGCCATGCGAATGGCGATATCGGCGCTGGCGATGCCCCAGTCGACGATGTTCTTGACGCCCTGGGCAAGCGTGAGCACCGAGCCGGCAATGCTCTTGCCGTCAGCGAGCCAGCACAGGTTGTCCTTCATGATGACGTCCATGCCACCACTGGTGTAGCTGCCCTCGGGCATGCCGCCGCAACCCAGGCAGTCGGTGATGAGCACCGTGTGCTGCCAGCCCTTGGCCTGCAGCAGCGCCTTGATGGCGGCAGGGTTTACGTGCTTGCCGTCACAGATGATCTCGGCGTAGGTCTCGGGCGTGGACATGGCAGCCCCGACGACACCGGGCTCACGGTGATGCAGCCCGCGCTGGCCGTTATAGGTATGCGTAAAGCAGCTGGCACCGGCGTTGATAGCGGCGATGCACTCATCGTAGGTGGCGTCGGAGTGACCGATGCTGGTCACCACACCCTTGGCGTTCAGAGCAGCCGCATAAGCAGCGGCACCGTCGCGCTCGGCCGCCATGGCGCTCTTGACGATGCGACCACCCGCAGCCTCCTGCCACTGATCGAAGACCTCCTCGGAGGGATCGATAAGATAAGCGGGGTTCTGCGCGCCCACGTGCTTCATGGTAAAGAAGGGGCCCTCCAGGTAGATGCCTTGGATACGAGCACCACAGAAGTCGGGGCCGCGGCCCTCGTCCGCCTGGGCGATGGCGGCGCAGGCGTCCTTGATCTGCTCGACGCCATCGGTGAACGTCGTGGGCAGCCAGCTGGTGGTACCGCGACGGGCGAGCTCGGTCGAGCTGATATCGATGCCCTCGGGATCGTTATCGGTAGTTGAGTGGTTGTAGAAACCATGGATGTGAGTATCGACCATGCCCGGTGCGATCCACGATCCCGTGTAGTCCCTGATCTCGCAAGAGGGCTCGTCGGCCCGCCAGGCGCCAAAGACGCCATCCTCGACCATAAGATAGCCGCCCAGTTGCGGACCTGCCGGCAAGAAGAACTTGTCAGCCTTAATTGCGTACGTGCTCATATGCACTCCTTGCTTCTAAAGCAGTTGACTGTAGTGATGCTTATACCCAGCTCACATAAAACAAAAAGCGCCCGCCCGCCGTTATGAGCGGACGGGCGCCCTTACAGGGGGACGCGATTAAGCGGTGAAGGGGTGAATCGTCACGCCCTTAACCACGCGGTTGACCGTGCCGGTGGGGCTCGGCGTATCGGGCGTGTTGCCCACGCGCACGGAGTTGAGCAAGCTGATAGTCTGGGCAAACATCACGAACGGCAGAGCAAGGTAGCCCTCGGGAAGCGCCTCGTAGCCCTTAAAGGTGAAGGACTCGCCCTCGTAGACGGTAGCGCCATCCTGCTGAACGGCAACGGTGTGCTGAGCAATATCGTCGCCACCGATCTCGTTGAGGATGTCGATGTCGTACTGGCGGGTGTAGGCGTCGTTGTTGACGAACACGAAGACGAGGGTCTTGTCGTCGACGAAGGACTTGGGTCCGTGACGATAGCCCATGGAAGTGTCGTAAGAAGTGGCAACCAGGCCGTGAGCGAGCTCGAGGATCTTGAGCTGGCTCTCCTGGGCAAGGCCACCGAAGGAGCCAGAACCCAAGTAGGTCACGCGGTTGAAGTCGCCAGCCAGGTAATCGGCGACCTCGGACTCGCGAGCGATAACCTCCTCGCCCATCTTGGCGATGGTCTCGACCCATTCAGCCTTCTGCTCGTCAGAGGCAGTGTCAAAAATAAGGGTGGAGAGCAAAGTCATGCAGGAATAAGAACCGGTCATGGCGAAGCCCTTGTCGTTGGCACGCGGAATGAGCAGCGTCAACGCGTTGGTGTCATCGGCAGACTCGACGGCGAGCTTGCCCTCGGGAGCGCAGGTGATGTTGAGGAACTTGACGTTATGAACAAGCTCCTTGGCAACGGCGACGGCGGCAAGGCTCTCGGGGCTGTTGCCAGAACGGGCAAAGGAGACCACGAGCGTGGGATCCTCGGCGCGCAGGAAGTCACGCGGAGCGCTCACGATATCAGTCGTAGCGATGGGCTTAAAGTCATAGAGATCGGTGTTACCGGCATGACGCAGGTACGGAGCGCAGGTATCACCCACATAGTCGGACGTACCGGCACCGGTAAAGACAACAGACAGACGACCCTCGCCCATAGCGCGAGCCTCGGCCAGGAAGGCCTCGATGGCCTCCTTGTTCTCGCGATAGATGTTGAGCGTATCACGCCAAAGCTCGGGCTGCTGGGCAATCTCGGCCGTGGTGATCTGGGCGCCGAGCTCGGTGAGCTCCTCGACATTCTTCTTGAACATTTCTAATACCTCTTTCGTTACTAAAGCGTCTGATATACAAAGACTCAACCTGAAAAGTCAAATCGAGTAGTAGTCATAGGCTGTTTTTCTTTCGTTGGCACTCGTATCCGATCACAAAGTATCTCGATAGTGAGAGATTCTGTACTTGAACTTGTCGGCACGAGCCACCGAAAGCGTGAACTCGACAACATCATTTTGGGTGTTGTGAGTAGTTCGGACTATGTCCAGAACTGGCGCACCCTCACCAATACCTAGAAGCCGAGCGTCACATGGACGTGCTATACCCGCAGAGAACTCCTCATCCGCTACTCGAATTTTCTGCTGATAATCCTGCTCAATAACATCGTAAAGGGGCTTTTGTTCGAGTAGAGGACGCTTGAGTGAAATAAAGAGCCTTGCTGGAAGATAGCTACGCTCAACCATCATAGGTATACCATCTGCCATTCGTAAACGTTTGAGTTTTAATACCTTTTCACCCAAATGAATCCCCATTTGCATCGAGAGCGTTTTATCTGCTTCCATTTCACAGAACTCTAAGATGGTTGTTTCTGGCAGCCGGCCCATCGCTTTCATCTGTTCAGTAAAACTGTACGATTGGGTAAGATTTGTTGCTTGAGCTAGTCGATCGGCAACAAACGTACCGCGACCTTGTTTTCGCACAATCCGACCAAGATACTCAAGTTCCTGAATTGCAAGCCGGACAGTCGACCGCGAAAGCCCGAAACGTTCGGCAAGCTCACGTTCGGACGGAATCAAATCACCTGGCTGATATTCATGATCAATTTTTTCAATCAGAATATCTACGAGCTGGTCATATAGCGGTTGTCTGTGCCTCGTGCACGTCATGATATTCTCCACGTAATGAGCAATTGACCAATACTTCAGCCTTCAGGTAACGCACCAACATGTCCCATAAATGGGACAATAGCGACACTACATCTCATCGTCTTCATCAATGTCAGCACTCTCGAGTTTCTTGAGATCGACTCCCTCACGACCAACGACCCGTGCGCGTTCGGCAAGTTCATCAAGCGTTGGGTCTCCAAACGCACGCGTCATAACGAGCTCCACCAACATAGGTAGATTTGTTCCGGTGACAACGGTCACGTTATCGAGCTCAGTCGTCATTGGGATAGCTTGATTGAACGGAGTACCGCCAAGCAAATCAACAAACACCAATACGCCATCACAAGCTTGACGCATCTTGGCAATGCAGGTTCGCAAATCATCACCAAAAGTAACCGCCTCCGAGCCCGCAAAAGGAACTACCTCAAAATTAGGCTGTTCGCCGGCGACCATATCCACAGCGCTTTTCAAACCAGGTGCAAACTGACCGTGACCAGTTAGTACAAATCCAATCATTCTATCTACCTTTCTACCGTTCGCTTTCTCTAGCCATAGAACCCCTCAAAAGGGCTCTTACGACCACTGCATCATTAAAGTTTAGTGAGTATTTTGTTTTATCGTGGGAGGTCTGTGAGCGTCTCTAAGCTGCTTTTCAAGGTTGCGATATCTACGTGCTTCGCCCTTGTTCCCGCTGCTCTCATATTGATATGAAAGCAGCAGATAGAGCTTTCCGCGTAACCCAAGGTCGTTCGTATCCAGCATAGCTTCCATCTCATCGATCTTATCATGCCGACGGCAAAAGACTATGTCGTAGGTTAATTGACTGTCCGCCAAAATGCCCTTCGACACGATGGGGCGCATCTCTTCCAACATGGACGCCGCCCGCTTCCGGTCACCCGTCTTGATATAGAAATTAAAGGCGCGAACCGCAAGCTGTCGACGTTGCTTATCGCTGCACGACATCTCCAGCAAGTGGTCAAGCATTCGATCTGCATATGCGTCCATATCAGCAGCTTCGTAGATCGTGAAACGAAGGTAATACTGCTTATACGTAGACATTACTATGCGCGCAAGTTTGCGATCGAGCAGGTCTATGCAATCTTGGTATAAGCCCAAGTTAAACAATACCTGCAATTTCATATCGAAGTATTTTTTCGCTCCTTCGGTCACAGCGAAATAAGCCACGACAACACAAATGAACAGGACGATCCAAAATGGCATTGCACTATATTCCCTTCAAGGCAGCCTTAAGGAATTAATCGAACACGATGACTGCATAACCGCCTATGAACAGCTGTGTCCGACAAAAAAAAAGAGGCGCACACTCCAGGGGATATGGCGATAAAGTCGCCTTGGAGGTGTGCGCCACGTCTCAATTGAGGCTCAAATGCCGTGACAATATGGGGTATTTAGCCCTTGCAAATGATACCGAATGCACCCAAGGCAATGGACAGAACCAAGACGATAAAGATGGCCTTCGTCGAGGTCATGCCCTTCTTACCGAGGAGCCAGTATACGAAGCCGACGAGTGCGGCAGGAACCAGCTTGGGGCAAATCATATTGCAGATGTTCTGCAAGTCAACGGTAACGCCGCCGATAACAGGCTTCGCCGCAATAACGATACCGACATTGGTTGCGACCAGAGCACCGACCATAAAGACACCCATTACGGAGGCCGCGTCGGTCAACGCGTTCAGGCGATCGCTCATGGTGGTGACGAGCTTCATACCCTGCTCATAGGCCATGTGGGTCTGCTTGCAGCGGAACCAGTCAACAAGGATGTTCACGACGACCCAGATGAAGATACCCAAGGGGTTGCCGTTCATGGCCATATTGGCAGCCAGAGCGCCGAAAATGGTCGGGAGCAGCGAACCGAAGATGGAATCGCCGATGGAAGCCAGCGGTCCCATGAGACCAGTCTTGAGACCGGCAACTGCCTCGAGGCCCTCAATGCCCTCCTCTTCCTCGATCGCCAAATCGATACCGGTGATGATCGTGTTGAGGAAGTTTGAGGTGTTGAAGAACGGTGCGCACTGGGCGCGGCAGGCTTCCTTTAGCTCCGGCGTGCCGTCACCGTACAGCTTGCGCAGCGTGGGCAGGATAATCCAGAGATAACCAGAGTGTTGCATGCGCTCGTAGTTCCAACCATCCTGGAAACCAAGCAGGTTACGACGGTTGATCTGCGCAAGGTCGTCCTTGGTAATCTTGTAGCCAGTGGTGCCATTGGCGAGTTTCTCATTAGAGCTCATCGTCGTCTCCCTCCGCAGCGCCAGCAGCAGCGACGGGACGCTGGTTGTTCTTGTAGTACAGCAAAGACAGAGCAAAGCCAATAATAGCGATCGCCAGCATCGACATGTTATTGAACATACCGACCATATCCACGGCGCCCTTACCAAGCGCACCGTTCACAGCGACGATGTTGGCGTTGAGGTTCATGATGCTCGTGAAGGCCGTACCAAACAGGGCGGCGACTACAAAGCCGAGCAGCAGGTAGGCGACGTGCTTTTTGACCGGCAGGTAACGGAGCAGGATGGCGAAGCCAACGGCGGGCAAGGCACCGCCAGCAACAGACAGACCGTCACCCAGCCACTTCCAGTCGCCGTTAAGGGCGGTGGTGATGCCCTCGACCAAGCCCTGGCCAAATGCGAGAGCCAGGAAGACCGGAATCATGCGGGACAACATCCAGGAAACGGCACCGAGCAAGTAGTGTACGTTGTAGGCGCCCCAGTTCATCTTCTCGATATCGGCATCGCACATGTGACCGAAGAACGTGTTGGCGAAACGGCCGGCGATATCGGTGTAAACGAGAATGGCAGCGACAGGTACGCCGATGGCGGCAAGAGCCGTCTCGGGATTCATGCCCGCACCCACGGCAAAGGCAGTGGCGACCAGAGTGCCGGAGTTGGCATCGATACGAGAGGCGCCGCCAAAGGTACCAACGCCCAGGACGGTGAGCTGCATGCTGCCGCCGATAAACAGGCCAGTCTGCAGGTCACCCATAATCAAACCGGTAATCATACCGGAGAAGACGGCTGAGCCGGCACAGGTGTACCAGTTCAGCTCATCCAGAATCTGATAACCCGCATACAGGGTTAACAGAAGAATCTGCCACCAAGCAATCATGGTAAACTCCTTATTTAAGGTGTAACAGTTTCTACAATACCAATACGCTTATATAAACCGTGCATCCCCCTTCACGGCCTAGCGTTAATTCGACTAGAGCGTGAGAGCCTCTGGGTTATCCTGCGGCGTCAGCTGAATGACAATAGGAAGATTATCGGCCTTGAGTTTGGCAAATGCGTCAAGGTCCCCCTGGTCGCAACTAATGTTGCGATTCAGCTTCTTGACCGGCTCCATTGTCGTCATATTACCGACGATGAGCTGCTCAAGCTTAACACCTTGTTCCAAAAGTCGAACGTAGACCTCAGGCTTTTTCGCAACAATGAAGAGACGTTGCGCATCATATTTGCCAGCAGTGATGTTGGCAGCGGCCTTGTCGACAGGAAGCACGGACAACTTCACAGTTGCCGGGCAAGCCATGCGAAGAACCTGCTTTTGGGTAGCATCTTGCGATACCTCGTCGTCAACTACCATGAAGCGGCTTACCTGACGGGCGTTAGACCAGAGGTTTGCCACCTGTCCGTGAATCAAGCGAAAGTCGATTCGTGCGCCTACAATCATTTCTACTCAACTCCTTCTTGTTCAAGTGTACGGATAACGGGCTCAGAGCGAAGGGAGATTTTCGCATCATACACGCCCTCTGTTTCGAACATAACGAGTTCATTGGTACCAGGGTGTAATAAACCGTGCGGAACATAGAGCGTCATGATGGGACCCTTATCCCAAAAACGTCCGACATTCGTTCCGTTTACGAATGCCACACCCTTTCCAAAACCCGTAGTGTCGATAAAGGTATCAGCCGGCTCAGATATATCAAACTTTGCGCGATAAAAGGAAGGTTGCCCCTCTACCCAGCCGGCGGAATAATCAAGATTATCGATGTTATCGAGTGGCAGACAACGCATCTCCCAACCGGTAACAAAGTGAAGATCAACGCAAACTCCTGTCCTAATGCCCTTATGCTGCGTATCAGCGAGCAATTTGTGACCATAATTGACGCGACCCATATCCTCGGTCAGAACATCCAGGCGGTTGTGTTCACAGGGAAGAACGCAGTGAATATCTTCCCCGATGTGCTCCTGATACTGCGTCGCCACTTTGTCACCGTTCACAAACACCTGAGCGCGGTCGCGGGCGTCAATTACCCGAATACGCTCTTCATCTGCACGGTCACGCTCGACAGTCGTGGTATATAACGTATATCCATACGATTGACCCATCTCTTCCATGGGCATAGGATATTGGGCTTCAATCGGCTCCGAAAGAATATCGAGCACATTAAAGAGACTTACGCGCTCACTCACCGAAATATCGGGCATGGAAAACGCCTTTTTTGTTAACGGCTTGCTTTGCGCGATATCGGGATACAGCTCGTGAACTGTCCTTTGAATTGCGAAGTATTTCTCGGTCGGGTTGCCTTGTTCGTCCAATGGAGCATCGTAGTCATATGATGTCACCTGGTGCAGGTCATGCGTATGGCGTGCAGAACATCCGTTCATAAATCCAAAGTTGGTGCCTCCATGAAACATGTAGAGGTTTAAAGATCCTCCGAGCTCGAGCACCTCGCGAACGCAAGAGGCAAGATCTTCGGGATCGCGTCTGATGACGTTCTCCCCGTAGCGATTGAACCAGCCGTCCCACAGCTCCATGCACATAAGAGGCCATTGTTTTCCATGCTCCTTGTGAAAAGCAGAAAGAGCCTCAAAGTTCTCCTTTGCATGAGAACCAAAGTTGCCGGTGCACAACACATCATCGTCAATGAGCGTACCGGCACGAAGGCACCCACGCCACGGACCATCGGAAGTACAAAGGGGCACGGAAACCCCACGCTCGACCATAAGGCGACGAATCGCACGAAGATAGTCCTTATCCTCGCAATACGACCCATACTCGTTTTCAACCTGCATCATGATGATGTTTCCGCCCTTGTCAATCTGACGCGAGACGAGTATCGGCATGAGATGGTCGTAGTACTGCGCAACGTGAGCAAGAAATTTGGGGTCGCTGCTACGCGGCCTCATATCATGTTCGCGCAGCAGCCATGCTGGCATGCCGCCAAATTCCCATTCTGCACAAATAAACGGAGAGGGCCGAACAATTGCATACAGACCGAGCGATGCTGCCTCATCAAGAAATGCCGCCAAATCGATTGAGCCAGAAAAATCGAAGACGCCAGGCTTTGGCTCATGAAGATTCCACGGTACATACGTTTCGACCGTATTAAACCCAAGAGCCTTAAGGTTATAGAGCGAGTGGTGCCAGTCGCTCGGATGAACACGCATATAGTGAATCGCCCCCGACAAGATGGTGAACGGCTCATCATCAAGTAGGAATTGATTGGTGATCTTAAACGAATGCATGCTACTCCCGATCTTCGTGCTCTACGACGCCGATGCCGGTTCCTCGGCCCTCGGCTAAACGCCTTGCCTATTATGGACGCATTAACGCAATTATGTAGGCAGAATCTGAAGTGGTCCGTAAACGGTAGCGAAATGACGATGAACGGCTTTAATAAAGAAAAATAAACTACCTGTTAGACCACTGTTTAATTATAGATTCCTAACGATTCTATATTTGAAAGGTGGTATGTACCACCTATCCACTATTTCCTACTAGTTACGTTATGTTTAATCGCGTTTCTTCAAATGCTTATCTACTTTGGATTCACCTACATAAGCAATAGAGATCTGTTGTCTTCCTATTTCCAAGACTGGAAATATCCAGAATCGAACCTGACTTTCTTACGGCCGACTCGCCGCGTTCGACGACTCGTTAATACAGCAGAGCATTCATGGAGTCGGGTTCGTCACTGGGTAGATTGCGAACTTCCATTTTCACACCACGCGCTTGCAGCTCTCTGAGAGCGGCGATGTCCGCATCGCCTATGGCGACCGCGGGCGTTGCGGGACGCCTGCCCTCCCCCGCCCGCATATGGCCGATGCTGACCTTGGCGATCGACACGCCGCCCCCAACCAGCGCGAGCGCATCGGCGGCTGAGGCCACCATGATCAGAATCCATTGACGCGGCGTTGCGGTATGAATGATGTCGATAGTCCTTTTGCACCGAGAAAAACCGTGTCCACACGCCTTCTGGCGCCGCGGCCCTCGTCCGCCTGGGCGATGGCGGCGCAGGCGTCCTTGATCTGCTCGACGCCATCGGTGAACGTCGTGGGCAGCCAGCTGGTGGTACCGCGACGGGCGAGCTCGGTCGAGCTGATATCGATGCCCTCGGGATCGTTATCGGTAGTTGAGTGGTTGTAGAAGCCGTGGATGTGGGTGTCGACCATGCCCGGTGCGATCCACGACCCCGTGTAGTCCCTGATCTCGCAGGAGGGCTCGTCGGCCTGCCAGGCTCCAAAGACGCCGTCCTCGACCATGAGATAGCCGCCCAGCTGCGGGCCCGCCGGCAAGAAGAACTTGTCAGCCTTAATTGCGTACGTGCTCATCTATGCTCCCGCACCCGCAGTGTGTTTTAGGGCGAATCAAAACCCACCTCATTGTTAATTCGAGCGATTGTTCGTTGCCTTCTTCCGCTTGGCTCATTTTGCACCCGCCGCAAAACACGCCAAGCCGTTTATACCCAATACCGTTAGACAGCGCGGTTGTGGTAGACCTTGTACTTAAACTGGTCGGCGCGCGCAACCGAACGCGTATACTCGATAACCTCGTTGTTCATGTCATATGTGGTACGAATCAAATCCAGGACCGGTGCGCCTTCGGCAATCTCGAGTAGACGAGCGTCGGAATGGCGTGCGATACTCGCGTAGAATTCTTCCTCGGCCAGGCGAACTTTCTCGTGATAGTCCTGCTCGATCATGTCATATAGAGATTTGTTCTCGATCATGGGGCGCTTAAGCGCAAAGAATTTGCGGCTCGGCAAATACGTGCACTCAATCATCAGCGGCACACCATCGGCAATACGCAGGCGCTTGATCTTGTACAGACGCTCGCCCAGACGCGCGTTCATCTCTGCGGCAATATTCTTGTCAGCCTCGACCTCGGTAAACTCAAGAATCGTCGTCTTGGGCACACGGCCGATCGCCTTCATCTGCTCGGTAAAGCTATAGGTTTGCGTGAGGTTTGCCGTCTGCAGAGAGCGGTCGCTTATCATGGTTCCACGGCCACGCTGACGAACCACCAAGCCCAGGCGCTCAAGCTCCTGCAGGGCAAGGCGAACAGTCGTACGCGAGAGCCCGTAGCGCTCCGACAAGTCACGCTCGGACGGCAAATAGTCGCCGGGTCGAAGTTCGTGATCGATTTTATCGGTCAGCAAATCGACGAGCTGATCGTACAGAGGTTGTTTGCGCGCTCCCATTGCCATAATGATACCTGCCGGATAAATAACTCGAAATTGGTTGTAACCAGACACCACGTACTATATCAGTTTTAATGGAATAACAGCAGGTCAGACCGCACATTTCAATATTGTTTGCCAGTTGATAGCTTGTGCGCTGTAATACCAATCACACCGCTGCATCAAGTATCGATGTAGCAAAAAGGGCCGCCCCCGCGGAGCGGGACGACACTTTGCAAGATACATACGTCTTTAAGTCTTAGAGAAGCTTCTTGAGCTCCCCGGCAACAGCTTGGGTCCGCGCCGATGATGACCTGGGTAGCACCCTTGCCAATCTTCATGACATCCAGAGCGCCAGCCTTCTTGCAGGCAGCCTCGTCGACCAGAGCGGAATCGCCGAGCTCGAAGCGCAGGCGAGTAGCGCAGCAGTCAACGGTCTTGCCCTTCTCCTTGCCACCGACGGCAGCGAGAACGGCAGCGGCCACAGCGGCGAACTTGTCGTCGCCAGCAGCGGAGAGGGCGGAGGTCTCCTCGACATCCATATCCTCGCGACCAGGGGTCATGAGGTTGAATTTGGTGATGGCGAAGCGGAACATATGAATAAAACGTCCGAAAAGCTGAATATAATCCCTCTTTTTTACCAATCTCTTCTTCAACGCAAAAAGCCCGCTAGGACGGTATCCGTTCTAGCGGGCTTATTCAGATATTTCGGCTACGCACTCGGAAGCTCAGGCGAACCTTACGCAAACAGGCCGTAGATGCTGATGTTGGCCTTGGCGTAGAGGCCGTTAGCATACTCGGTCCACTTGGAGCTGGCACTCGAAGCCTGCGAGGAATACTGCTGATAAGCAGTGTAGTAGGCGGTCATGGCCTGCTTGTAGGTGGCGCTATCGGCCGTAAAGGCATCATCGGCAAAGGCCTTGGCATAGGTGCTATCGGCATCCTTCCAAGTACCCTTTGAGCTATCCCACTCATCGCCGGCAAGGTTGATGATGTAGTCGGCGTAGTCCTTGCTCGCGGTCTCCTCGTTGCCGTCAGCAGGCTCGGTCGGGGCGGCCGGCATGCTTGCGGAGCTGTCGCCGACCTTCTTCTTGTAGAGCTTCTGCAGCGTCGCGGACTGACGGACGATCTTCTTAGCCTGGTCCTTGGACACGCCGTACTGCTTGGCCATAGTCTTGTAGTCGGAGGTGCCGATGGACTCCTCGGCGTACTGCTTCATTTCCTTGGAAGAGACGGTAATGCCCTCGTCCTCGGCAGCGTCCAGCAGAATCTGGTTGCGCACGTAGGACAGGATAACGTCGGCAGAAGGAGCGGTGTAGTTGCCGTCGTCGTCCTTGACGGTGTCGAGGCTATACTGGCTCTCGATGGCCTCGCGCGCGGTGATGTCGCTCTTCTTGCCGTTGTAGCTATAGCTTGCCACGGTCGAATCGAGCTGGTCCTCGGTGAGGGTCGACGAGCCGACACCCTTGCCGCCAAAGCCGCCATTGCCAATAAAGAAGCCGACCACGGCGGCGATCACGACGGCAACCACAAAGGCGGCAATCATCGTCTTCTTGTGCTTGGATGCATGGTCGTCTTCATCGGAACCCAGGATATCGTCGTCCTCGTCTTGCTCCTCGGGCATCAGATTCTCGTCAGCGGCATCCGCGGCAATCTGAGCCTCCAGACGGGCGTCCTCCTCCTCGGCCGTCGTACCGGCAGCAATGTGCTCGGCAGACGTACCGGCGACCAGATCGATCTTCTCGTCCTCGTCACCGTCGGGGCCTTCGCCGCGCTCGATGATCTGGATGCCGTCGATCTCGTCCTTCTCGTCCTTCTTTTGAATCAGACCCATATCAGTTACTCCTTGTTAGGAAACATAGTCCTCAATAGAATACGCCCGACAGAGCGCCGGGCGTATTGATTCTTAGGTTATACGCAAACACTTAAGTACTATTTAGGCGTTTGCAGCGTGCATGCCTTAGGCCAGGTGCGCGATAACGGCATCGGCAAAGGCCTGCGTGCCCACGGCGCCCTCGACGGAGCCGGTCTGGGCACGACGTACGTCGCCGGTAACCTGCTTACCCTCGTCGAGCGTGGCGGACACGGCGGCGCGGATACGATTGGCCGCATCGTTCTCGCCCAGATGATCGAGCATCATAGCCGCAGACAGAATCTCGGCCGTGGGATTGGCGATATCCTGGCCAGCGATATCGGGCGCGGAGCCATGCGTTGCCTCGAAGATGGCGCAGTCGGCACCGATGTTGGAGCCGGGGGCCATACCCAGGCCACCTACCAGGCCGGCGCACAGGTCGCTGACGATATCGCCGTATAGGTTGGGCAGCACCAGGACATCGAAGTCGTTGGGGTTCTGGACCAGGCCCATGCAGGTGGCGTCGACAATCTTGTCGTTGAACTCGATATCGGGATAGTTGGTGGCCACCTCGCGCGCCACGCGCAGGAACAGGCCGTCGGTCGCCTTCATGATGTTGGCCTTGTGCACGGCCGTCACCTTTTTGCGGCCGCAGCGGCGGGCATACTCAAAGGCATACTCCACAATGCGGCGGCTCTTGGCGATGGAGATCGGCTTGATCGAGATGGCGGAATCAGCGGCGAAGGTCTTCTGACCCGAGCGCTCGACAAGCCGCGAGAGCTCCTCAACTTCGGCAGCGCCATCATCGAACTCGATGCCGGCGTAGAGGTCCTCGGTGTTCTCGCGCACGATAACCAGGTCGACATCGCGGAAGCGCGAGCCGTCGCCCGGCTGCGACAGGCAGGGGCGCACGCAGGCGTACAGGTCAAAGTGCTTGCGCAGGGCCACGTTAACGCTGCGGAAACCCGTGCCGACCGGTGTGGTGATGGGACCCTTGATGGCAACCTTGGTCTCGGCGACCGCATCGAGCACGTGCTGGGGCAGCGGCGTGCCAAACTCGTCCATGACGCCGGCGCCGGCCTCCTGGACGTTCCAGTTGATCTGGACACCGGTGGCCTCGACCACGCGGCGCATGGCCTGCGTAATCTCGGGACCGATACCGTCACCGGGAATCAGGACTACATCGTGCGCCATAATCTGTTACTCCTCGTCTTCGGCGTCGTCAGATTTTTTAACGCTAGCACGCTTCTTCTTTTTGGAGAGATCCAGGCCAAAACGTTTAACAAGCATTTCGCAAATCTCGCTCGAACGGGCCTTGAGATAGCTGCCCTTACCGTTCTCGGCATCGAACTTAAGGCGCAGCGCGAGCTTCTCGGCAACCTCGGCGTCGATCTCGCCCTGGCAAAACTCGTACAGGCAACCGAGCATGTCGCGATACTCAAGGTCACCGTGGTAGCACTGGATGGCCTCATCCAGGATCGGCCAAGCCTCGCGCGAACGCTCGACGCTCGTGGCACCCCACACGCACAGCAGGCGGAAGGCGGCATAGCGCAGCGTGGAGGAGATCTCGTCGAACAGCGCGGTCTCGGCGCCCTCAAAGGCATCGCCCAGCTGCTCGGGGCAGGTGGTAGCGAGCGCCGTCAGGGCATCGAGGGCCTCCCAGCGGGTCTGCGCCTCGGGGCGGTCGAGCGCCTCGATCAGCGCGGGCACGCAGGGCACGACGCGCTGCGGATCGCGCTCGGCAAGCAGGTGCAGCACGCGGGCGGCAAACTGGCGGATGCGGCGCGTGGGGCAGCCGAGCTCCTTGACCAGACGGTCGACGGCGTTCTCGTTCTCCTCTGCCAGCTGAAGCTGTGCCAGCTCCTCGTCGGTGAGCTGTTCGTCTTTGTTTTCTGCCATAGTTACCTCTTCTTACTATTTCTTAGCGTGCTTGCCAGCACCCTTGCTGTCATCGGTGACCGAGATGAGCTGTCGGTCGGCCGCGCCATTGCGACGCGCACGGCGGCGTTCCTCAGCGTCGCCCGCGTCGGCGGCGGCGCGATGAGCCTTGTTGACGTTAAAGACCTCGTCGTGCTTGCGCCACGGACCGACGGACTCGCCAAAGCTCATCTTAAGACCGGCGATAAAGCCGCCGAGCCAGCCGATCGGCGCAAACTGCACCAGCGGGAACAGCGAGAACACCCAGGTTAGCAGGACGACTGCCGCCGCACCTGCAAAGTTGGCGATCCAGTAGTCGCGCTTGGTGATGACGCGCTTTTCGCACGCCCACTGGCCGCACAAAAAGCCAATATAGATCGCAAAGATAAAGAGCACCAGCGCAAGCACCACGAACGTCCAGCTCATGTGCGCTACTCCCCGTGATGATGGCCGCAGCAGCACTCGTGGCCGTCGTCATGGCCGTGGCCGCCGCAGCACTCGTGGTCCTCGCCATGGTGGTGGCCGCAACCGCACTCGTGGTCGTCGCCATGCTCGCCGCAACCGCAGCCTTCCTCGTGAGCGCCATGCTCTTCGGGACGATACTGCGACCAGTCCAGACCGGCGGCAATGGCGTCGGCCTCCTCCTTATAGAGGACCGTGATGGCCTGGGTACCCAGCTTGGCGCCGCCGATGGCGTCGAGCATGTCATAGAGCGTAAAGGCGACGTCGGCGCCGGGCAGCGCGAGCTCGCGATCATCGGCGTAGGCGAGCGCCAGACGCAGGTCCTTAATGAAGTGCTCGACCATAAAGCCGGGCTTGTAGTCGCCGTCGAGCGCCTTGGGCGCCAGGCTCTCCATGGCGCCGGACTTACCGGTGCCGCCCAGGATCATCTGGCGGGTCTTCTCCAGGTCAAGGCCGCTCAGCTCGGCAAATGCCATGGCGTCTGCCATGCCGACCATGCAGGCGCCCAGCGACACCTGATTGGCGAGCTTGGCAGCCTGGCCCTTGCCGGCGCCGTCGAAGCAGCAGATGTTGGCCGCAAAGGTGGCAAGGATGTCGCGGACCGGGGCGATGTCGTTCTCGGTAGCGCCCACGATAGCCGTGAGCGTGCCGGCGATAGCACCCGACTCGCCGCCGGTGACGGGGCAGTCAAACGCCATGCGACCAGAAACCTGGGCGGCCTCGGCAATGTCACGGGCGAGCTCGGGCGAGCTCGTGGTGAGGTCGATCAAGACCGCGCCCGGCTTGGTGCACGCAAGCAGGCCGTTGCCCGCCAGATAGAGCTCCTCGACCTCGGAGGGATAGCCCACCATGGTAAAGACGACATCGGCGTTCGCCACGGCCTCGGCCGGCGTATCGGCCCAGACGGCGCCGCGCTCGATAAGCGCGGCGGCCTTGGACTTGGTGCGGTTGTTGACCGTGACGGGGTAGCCGGCGTCCAGGATGTGGCCGGCGATGGGGGCACCCATGATTCCGGTGCCAATGAATGCGACGGAGAGCTTGTTTGCCATGAAACCTTTCCTTTTGGGTTGGGTGTTGTTACCAGGTTGAATACTCGGTGCCAGCGTTTGGGCTGTGAGTCGAGGGCGATTACGGACGCAGCGCTTGCCTACTGACCGCGCACGCGGCGGGCGATACGGTCGGAAAGCGACGCCTTGTCGGCGCGGTTCTTACCCCAAAACGCGCAGCCCACCATGCCGGGGCCCACGTGCGAGCCGATGGTGGGACCCACGGAGCCGCGAATGATCGTGACGTCGGCGCAACCCTCCTCCTTGCGGATGGCGGCTTCGAGCCAGTCACCATCCTTTTCGGCATCGGCCGTCATGATGGCGATGGGCATGGTGCGATCGGGCACGTAGTTCTCGCGGAACGACTTGAGGATGGACTTGAGCGCCTTCTTGCGGCCGCGGTTGACGCCGATCAGCGACAGCGAGCCGGCCAGGTCGTAGGAGAGCTCGGGCTTGACATCGAGCTTTGCCGTGAGCTGCGCCGCCGCGGGCGGAATGCGGCCGCCGGCAGCCAGTGCGTCGAAGCTCTCGAGCGTAAAGTAGCCGTGGACGTAGGTCTTTGCCTCGTTTGCCCAATCGACCAGCTGCTTGGCGGTCAGTCCCGCCGAACGCTGGCGCACGGCCTCGAGCGCCAAGAGCGCGCCGGTCGCACAGGGCAGAGCGTTGTCGACCACGTAAAGCTCAAAATCGGGATACTCGGCGCGCACGGCATCTGCCGCCTGGCACGCGGAGTTGTAGCTCGACGACAGCGCCGAGGTAAAGCACAGGTAGACCGTGGGCGTGCCCTCTTTGGCGCACTCGGTAAAGAACTCGATATAGCGACCGAGCGACACGGCAGAGGTAGACACGCGGGCGCCGGCGCGCATGCGGTCGTAGAACTCCTTAGGGCTCATGCTCGACCAGATATCGTCCGTGCGCTCCTCGCCATCGATAATGAAGGGGAAACCCAAGATATCGACATCAAGGTTCGCGGCGACCTCGGGGCTAAAGTCGCAGCAGGTATCGACGACGATGCGGCAACGGTTCGAATGACCGGCGGATGCGGCCTTGTCCATCAAAGCGACTCCTTACGTAAAAAGGCGGCCACCCGCATGGGATGGCCGCCAACCGTTAACTCATGCAAGTTAACGTATTTTACTCGTCAAGTGTTTCGATGCGGGGCTTGATGATGCCATATCCACCATTCTTACGGTGATACACCACATTGATGAGGCCAGTCGTCGCGTTCTCGAACACGTAGAAGTCGTGACCCAGCAGATCGGTCTGCACCAGCGCCTGCTCCTCAGTCATCGGGGTGACGTCGATAACCTTCTCGCGGACGAGCAGGTCGTCCTCTTCCTCGGGCAGCAGCAGGTCGGCCAGATCCTCGACGCGCTCGACCGGTGCGACATCCGCTGCGCTGGCACCGCCCTGGCGGTTGTCCACAACCTTGGTCTTGAACTTGCGCAGCTGGCGGGTGACCTTATCGGCGGAGAGGTCGATGGCGGCGTACATATCTGCGCCATGCTCGGCAACGCGAATCACCGAACCGCGGACGCGAACCGTAACCTCGACGATTGCCGGGTTGGGGTTCGAGGGGTTCTTCTCATAGCGAAGTACAACGTCGACTGTCATGGGCTCGATATCGAAAACCTTGAGCGCCTCGCCAATCTTTTCATCCACATGCGCACGCAGAGCATCGGTTACCGTCGTCTTGCGTCCAGAAACCTTGATATCCATACGTGGCTCCAATCTGCCTCGGGGACTTACTGTACTGGCTATGTACCCATTGCCGTGCATTTAATCACGCGGATTCCTAAAGACCCGAATAACGATTGCTTGATACCGCATACCGAAGTCTCGCACTTTTCTGTGGCAAAGTGCGCTATAGGGGGGCCGACGGCTTTGTATTTGGTCCCGAAAATTGGCTTTGACCTGCTGGTTTTATTGGGATGAAAAAGCCGGGCTCCCCCATCGGGGAAGCCCGGCAGTGCGTGTTGAAACCGTGAAGAGGTGTCCTTTCCAACGTATAGGAGACACCACCCCTAGCAATAACTAGCTATTGAGTTTGTTAATGTCGTCGTCGGTGATGGCGCCTTCCTGGCTGGACGATTTGTCCTCGGAGGATGCGGTCTCATTGTTGGAATCGGAGGACTCGCTGCCGGAGGACGTGGTCTCACCGGACTCAGAGTCGCCCGGCTGCACGTTAGCGCCCGAAACCGTCTTAGTGGTGAGGTCGTAGGGCATCGTGCCATACCGGACAGAGTGGACCGCCTCGAGCGTGCCGTCGGCCGTAATACCGTCGAGGGCATCGCTCACGGCACGGCACAGTTCGTCATTGGACGAGAGGCCCACAACACCAAGCGTCGAGGGTGCCTCGAGCGCACCGACATAGGAGACCTCGCTCATCAGGCGTGCAAGGTAGCCGCCGGCCGTGGAGTCGCAGATCACATAGTCGACCTCGCCGGACTCGAGCGCCTCAAAGCACTCGTTGATGTTGGAGTAGGTCTTTTGGTTGGCGGTGATGCTCTGCTTAGCAAGCGCCTCCTGCGAGGCCGAGGACATCTGAACGCCCAGAGTAGACGTGTTAAGGGTATCGGTGGAAACGCTTAGCGACCCACCATCGCTAGTTTTACCGAACACGGAAGTGGCATCGTACAGGCAGGTGCCGAGCGAGCTAATGTCCCCGTCCGTGGAGTTAATCTCGCCGATAAAGATATCGGCCTTTTTGTCGCCGAGCGCGGAACCTGCCGAGGACGCATCGACGAAGGCGACCTTAAGGCCCATGCGGCTTGCGAGGGCGCGGGCGGCGTCAACCGCATACCCCGTGAGCTCGCCGTCGGCGTCCTGCATGGCCTGCGGCGCATCGGAAGTATCGAGGGCGACCGTCAGGGTTCCGGGAGTGACCAGGGCATCGTCCGACACCGCCGGCGTGACGGTCTCGTACTCGATCTGGTCGATCGTAGGAGTCGTGAACGTAGACAGCGGGTTGAACGCGCATCCGCTCAGGCCCAAAACGGCGATGACCGCTGCGGCCCCAGCACCTAACCGAGCCGCGTGCATCAAGCTGCCCCTCACCATGTCCACTACCCTGCCTTCTGTGTCGTATACGATCCGTGCGTTGCGCGGAATATCAGGTTGTTCCCACCAGCTGACCTGGTATTTGACCCCACACTTGCGCACCGGAGTGTTTGCTCGGGAGGCCGCAGCCACCTTCACGACTGACCCGCTCGCCCGCGAGGCGGTATTGCCCCAAAGAAAGTAGAACGGACGGTGCGGCTTACATCTAGGACGCGCCATGATCGCGCCGCGCGCACGCGGTCGCTTACGTGGATCCCTTTGACCGCGTCTGTCTTGGACTAGGACGGGCATTTCGTCCGTCCGCAACCACAGCCTGGTAGGAACGAAGCGCATTATAGCTAAGTTCAAGCTAAAGTTTAAGGTTAGGGGCGTTATTCGCATCGCGAGTACAGATTTCGCAGGTCAGGACGGACCGCACGTGCTCTGATTGAGCCCGTCGCTCCCCTATGGAAAGCCCCAACACACCCGTCTGGGAGCGCCGTGGCCAAAAAATAGCAAATATGAGTACTGTTACCAATTTAGTAGCAGGAGTTTTTGGCTCTGCAAGCTGTTTTCACGCTCTATAACGTCAGATTGATGCCAGGATATTCCACATTTGTTTAATAACTTTCTAATTTACGCCATCTTCCAGTCCCAAAATCCCTGATTTTGCTGTTACTGAATTTGTAGCAGTACTCATATTTGCTATTTTTTGGCCAGAGCATATATCCAACCCCCTGTTTCAGAGCATTGTTAGGCGGGTTTAAGCCCAAAACACGCCCGCAGCGTGTTAAGCAGCGCCTCTTGCTTTTTCCTGCGGGCATCGACACGATTCCGGTACCGCTTTCGCATACGCTGGTGGATGCGCCATGCGAGTGCTTCCATCGCTTCCATGTCACAGAGCATTTCGTTGTTGACCGTCGCGACCTCGATTCCCATAGTAATCAAGCCCGTGTTGCGCTTTTCATCATGGATACGTCCCCTCCGAGAAGAATGGCCCAGCTCACCGTTGTATTCCAAGTCAAACCGGGCTGCTTCCTGAAAGGCATCGCAAACCGCATGCGGCATCCCCGAGATCGCCTGTGCACGGTCGTTGAACTCGATCTTGTAGTCGGTCTTAAAGGGACCACAGGCAAATCCGCCATAGGAAAACGGAAGCGAAAACATGGCAAGCATGATGCACTCCATGGGTGAACGCAGGTTTTCCGACAGATAGGGACACAGCCGCCGCAGCTGCTTGGCCGCGCTCCCCTTGCATGCCGCGAGGTAATCTACCAGGCAATCGGGTGTCAGCACGGACTCGACCTCAAAGTAACCGACATCTGGCGGCTGGTCTTTGTCCTTTGCCAATTTGTTCACGACAGGCGATGTGTAGGGAGGTAGATACTGCCCGCGGTCACTCAGCGAAATCTTAGAGCACAGCTCCTGGGCCAGGGCAAATGCCTGGATACAGCCGACCTCGCGGGCGACGGCAACACAAAGGGCCTCGGGAGATAGACTGTACACCCCTGGTTCCACCTCTAGAATCGAGCCGGCGGGCAACCCAGAGCATACGGACCAGCCCACGCCAGGCATGCGGCGGCGCTGCGCCGCAGATCCCACCAGCAAGCAAAGATCTTCTTGCACCTCGCCGCTTGCGGCCCCAATCCGCACCAAGTCGGGAAGATAGATGTCCTCGATCGAGGGCGACGACGCGCGCAGCACACGGCACTCTTCATCGGGACTGAGGTCCCTCCAGCTGATGTAACCCATCTGCCGGCGCTCGGCGCGCATCATGCGTAGCGCCGAGGCGCCCGTCAGAATTACGGAAGCAGCTAGCTGCTCTTTTGTCGGTTTGTTGCACCACCTGATTGTTACCGCCACATGAATCACCCCTACCAAACACGTGCGATAGCAAGGCCATCGACTGCCGCAGCGCCGGCGCGCTTGAGTTCCGCCGAAGCCGCGGCCATCGTCGCGCCCGTGGTGATAACGTCATCGATAAGCAGCAGGTGGCGGCCGTGCACGTCCTCAACCGTCTCATACATGCCTTGGGCACGCTCGCGGCGCTCCTCACGACCGAGTTCGCGCTGGTCGCCATGGCCGTACTTGACCAGGGCGTCCAGCAACGGCACGCCCGACAGCTCGCAAAATGGGCGCGCAATGGCCTCCATATGATCAAAACCACGCCGCCGAAACGCTGCCGCCGTCGCAGGCACAAACACCACCGCATCCGCACCGGACAGCACACCTCCGTAGCGATCGGGCGCTACGACCTGGGCATGCAGGGCGGTGTCGTAGAGCAGCTCCGCCAGATACGGAGCCAGACGTCGCTCGCCCGCGTCCTTGTACGCTTTAATGATGCGCGGCAGCGGATGCGCATAGACGGCGCACGCCAGGCAGCGATCGAGCGCCTCCGCCATTGCCGAGGACGTGCTCTCGACCGAACACTCAGTGCACAGCAAATCCCCAAACGGGGCGCCGCATCGGGTGCAGCTATGACGTGGGTCGATGAGCGTGAGCGCAGCCAGGCAGTCTTGGCAAATAAGCGTACCGGCGCGCTCGCAGCCGGCACATCGTGTTGGCGACAATGCCTCGAGCGCCTCGCGTGCCACCCGCTCGGCAAACGGTAGCAATTCGTCCGCAAACGGTAGGGCACCGGCACCCTGCAGACAGCTCAATATGTTCAGATGGCTCTTCAAGACACAACCCTCCCTACGTTCGGTCGCAGGGAGGGTTGTTGATTCGGCGCTATGATACCCCGATGCGCTCGGGGCAAGGCGGGCTAAATCCGCTCGCGGGCGTTATTCGCCGGCGGGCGGTTGTGGTACGGACGAAGACGGGGTCGAGCCCTCGCCACCATCCTGGCGCGGCTTGCGGGAACGACGACGGCGACGGCGCTTTTGACCCTGGTCGGCCGAGCCCTCGCCACCGCGATCCTCGCGCGGCTCGCGCTCGTCGCGAGCGGCGCCACGCGAAGCCTTGGCAGCCGCTCCCCCGCCATCCCCGGGACGACGGCGCGTGACCTTGACCTCGCCATCCGAGACCTGATCGGCCACGGAGGGCACTGAGGGCTTCTGCTGCGCGCCCGAGGAATGGCGACGGCGCGGACGCGGCGCGCGCTCCTCCTCGCCACGTGACTTGCCACCCTTGTCGGCAGGCGCATCGGAACCCGAACCACCCTTGGGGGCGGCACCAGCCTCGCGAGCGGCTGCGGCGCGGAAGGCGTCCTCGCGCTCCTCGCTCGACAGATGACGGCGGCGGCGACGTGTGGGGTTCATACCACCGCCGCGATTCTGCTGCTGGGGCTGCTGAACCTCGCGCTCGCGAGAGGCGTTCTTGCCCGCGGCTGCAGCCTCGGTAGCATCGCCCGAGCCCGCGCGCTTGCGACGACGACGGCCACCGGCGGCCTCCTCGGCCTCGGGTGCCTCGGCCTTACCGCGGCCCTTTCCGCGGCCACGGCCCTCACCCTGGCCCTGACCGGCGCGAGCATCGGATTCGGCATCGCGACGACGGCGCTTGGGCATCGACGTGCCGGCCAGACGGTCGGCACTCGACAGGCCATCGCCCACGTCGACGCCGTTCTCGCGATCGAGCTCCATGAGCGCCAGGCGCATCTCGGGCGACTCGATGCGCTCGAGCACGTCGCGCGTTACGCAATCGGGGCGGCAGTTGCAGCCCTGCTCGGCGGCCTTCTTTTTGCAGCCCTCCGAGCACGTCATATCGGCCAGGTTGACCTTAAAGACTTTGCCGTTCTCCAGGCGCAGCACCAGCTGCTCACGCGGCGTGTCATACTCCTGGATACGCGCCTTGCCGAGCGGCGTATCGATGAGCGTCTTCTTTTTGGGCGCACGGCTCTTAAAGTCCTTGTAGGCCTCGAACTCGTAGCGCAGGCAGCACATCAGGCGGCCGCAAACGCCGCTGATCTTGGACGAGTTGAGCGGCAGGTCCTGCTCTTTTGCCATGCGGATCGAGACGGGCTCAAACTGTCCGCCAAAGCGCGTGCAGCAGAGCTCCTGTCCGCACTGGGCATAGCCGCCCACCAGGCGGGTCTCGTCGCGCACGCCGATCTGGCGCATGTCGACGCGGATGTGCAGCGTCGAGGACAGATCCTTGACGAGCTGGCGAAAATCGACGCGTTCCTCAGCCGCAAAGTAGAACACGGCCTTCTCGCCGCCAAACAGGTACTCGACGCCGACCGGCTTCATCTCGAGGTCGAGCTCTTTGACCAGACGGCGGAAATCGACCATGGCCTCGTCGCCCTGGATGGCCAGGTCGTCAGCAAGCTGCAGGTCGATGTCGCTCGCCACGCGCAGCACGGGCTTGAGCGGCTGACCGATCTCGTCTTGCGGCACCTCAAAGGGATCGGCCGTGACCAGGCCGATCTCGGTTCCGCGCTCGGTGGAGCAAATGGCATAATCGGCCTCGAGGATATTCAAATCCTGCGGATCGAACCACAGGTCGCGCGAGGCGTAGGTAAACTTAACGGGTACAACTAACGGCATTTCAGTGCCTTCCTGATATCGAACAGCATGACCTCGATGGCCAGCTGGGGAGTAACGTTTCTGGCGATGTTGCGCTCGGCGGTCGCGACTGCCTCGAGCGCCCGTGTGGCACCCGCAACATTGGTCGCGGCGGCAAGCCGACCGATCGTGTCGCGCACGTCTTCGTTCACCACGTCGGCTGCCTTGTCCTGAAGCGTCAGCAGCACGTCGCGCATGAGCGTCCGCGCGCTCGCCAGCGCTTCCATGATACCCGAACGCTCGCGCGCGTTGAGTTCGCGCTTGTTGCGGTCCTCAAGCTGCTTCAATGCTCCACGCGACAGGTAGTCGGCGTTTTGCTCGAGCACCTTTTCCTGTGTGGACTTGACCTCGGCGAGCGGCGCCTTAACGGCGACGATGAGTGACTTGGCGCGGCTGAGCACGTCGGCCTCGTCGGCGGCGATAAGCGAATCGATGGCGCGAACCATCTGACGGCGGGCGTCCTGGCGCTCGGCGCTCTTGAGGAACTCGATGCCACGCGTGGGGCTTCCCGCCACGGCGACGGCCATGCGGCAACGCGCAGGGTCCTGACCGGTGGCGCGGCTCACGGCCTGCGCGGCGACGGCGGGCGATACCAGCCGAAACGGCACGCACTGGCAACGACTCACGATAGTGGGCAGCATCACGTCTGCCGAGGTGCCCAGCAGGATGAACATAACGCCCTCGGGCGGCTCCTCGAGAGTTTTGAGCAATGCGTTGGCGGTGTTGGCGCGCAGCTGCTCGGCACGGTCAATGATGTAGACCTTGGCCTTGGCACGGATGGGCGCCAGGGGCACGTCGTCGAGCAGCTCGCGTGTCTGGGCGATAAGGTAGCCCGTGGCGCTCTCGGGCGTGTAATAGTGCACGTCGGGGTGCGTATGGCGGGCGACGCGCACGCAGCTATCGCATGAGCCGCAGCCATCCTGCTCGCACAGGAAGGCTTGGGCGAGCGCCCACGCGGCGTCGAGCTTGCCCGCGCCGGGCGCGCCCAAAAATAGGTAGGCGTGCGATGCGCGACCGCTGGCGACGGCATTGGTCAAAAAGTCGCGCACGCGCTGTTGGGTGTCAAGCTTGGCCAGCAGGCTTGCCTGAGCGGGGGCCATGTTACTCGGCCTCCTGGGCAAGCGCGGCGGTGACGGCATCCTGGGAAATGTCGAGGCCGTAGGCGCGAACCTGCTCGACCGTCTGTGCGAATACGTCCTCGATGGACGCGGTCGCGTCGATGAGCTTTACGCGGTTTGGCTCCTCGGCGGCAATTGCGCAAAAACCCTGGTAGACACGCTCTTGGAAGGCCATGCCCTTAGCCTCCATGCGATCTGCCGCGCCACGGGCTGCCATGCGCAGCGCCGCCTGCTCGGGCGTGATGTGGTAGACGAGTGTGAGCGCCGGGTGCGTCCCCGCAACGGCCAGGTTGTTGGCATCGCGCACCATCTGGCGATCGAGGCCGTCGGCAAACGCCTGATAGCAGGTCGTGGAATCGTAGAAGCGGTCGCACAGGACCACCTTGCCGGCCGCGAGGGCGGGCGCGATAACCTCATGCACTAGCTGGGCGCGCGCCGCCTCGTAGAGCAACAGCTCGCAAGTATCGCCCATCGCCGTATTGGCGGGGTCGAGCAGCAGGGCGCGGATCTTTTCGCTGATGGCGGTACCGCCCGGCTCGCGCAGGCTCACAACCTGGTAGCCAGCGAGTTCAAGAGCGCGGGCAAGCAGGCGCGCCTGCGTGGACTTGCCGGCGCCATCGACGCCCTCGAGCGTGATAAAGCTATGTTGAGCGGGCTCAAAAGCCATGGGCGCAGCCCCTTCCTACAAGACGCGTAAATGCAGATATATATCAACCAAGCCATGATACCCCAGTGCTCGGTGCGTCCCCAATGGCTAAAGGTGCCTTTCCAAAGTTGCGGTGAAATAGGGACTGATTGAAGCTCTGAGACCGCCAAACAGTCCCTATTTCACCGCAACTTATGAAGGGGAATTTTGGACGCTGGGTATAATCGTCGTATTGCATTGAAATGTGGCGAAAGGAGTGGCAATGTCTCGGTATTGCGCCTCGTGCGGCAAACTTCTTGCAGATAATGCCAAGTTCTGCACCTTGTGCGGTGCACCCGTTGAGCAAACAACCGCAAGCGATAGCCAGCCCGCTTTTGAGCAGACCGGTTCCCTCGATACGCCGCAAGCCAAGGCGGACGACCCCCTCGCCTATCGCCCCGACCCCGCCGCAGGCCCCGCGGCCGTCGAGACCACGCAGCGCATACCCGTCGCGAGCGGCTCGCCCCAACAGGAGCCGGCTCCCGCATACACGCCCGCTTCGCCACAGACCCCCGCTCCCAAAAAGAGCGGCACCGGGCCGCTTATCGCCGTTATTGTTGTGCTGGTGGCGATCATCATCGCCCTGGTCGTTTTCTTTGTGATCAAGCCTTTCGACAACGCCGCCACGCAGACGACTGCCGAGGTAGCTAAGCTGCACCATGACGTCGACGACGATGACGATGACCTAAAGCCTCTCGGCGATCCCAACAGCCTGTACGACGATGATGACGATGACGACGAGGATGGCGGCGAAGCAACGCTCTCCGAGCAGAACCTCTACCGCCGACTGAGCGAATACTACGACTTGCTCGAAGACCTCGACAACTACGTCCGTGGCTGCGCGCAGAACTTCAACGGCAGCTATCTGGAAGAGGATCGAACCACCCGTCAAAATCTCGCCGACGTCGCCGAGCGCACGGAGGACACCATCGAGCAGTATTACGACATCGTCGAGGACCTAGACGTCCCGACGAGCTCCAAGAACTACAGCTCCTGGAAGGACATCATCGCCCTGTACGACGACCTGGATCACCGCATTGACGCAATCTGTGATGCCTGGGAGATCAGCCTGAAATACGCCAAGCCTGCGGACCACAAGAATGAGATCGTGGCGCCGCTGTCGCGCGACAACGTGGCGGGCACCAATGACAATAAGTACCGCCTAGACTTTGAGGAGCGCTATCCCGGCGCCAAACCCGTCGAAGTGAACTAGCGCTTTGTCGTTCCCGAGCCGACAGTTAGGGACGTTCCTAAACTGCCAGCAGAAAAGGAACGTCCCTAACTGCCGGTCAAAAAACGAGCGAGGATCGTGGGGTCCTCGCTCGTTTTTTTGGGCAATGTTTCGACTGCGCCGTTACTTGTCGGCGGCTGCTTTCTTGGTAGTCGACTTCTTCGCGGTCGTCTTCTTGGCGGCAGTTGCTTTCTTGGCCGTCGTCTTCTTGGCCGCCGTCGCCTTCTTGGCCGTGCTCGCCTTGGTCGTGGTCTTGCGGCCGCGGGCGGGCTTCTTCTCCTTGGTCGGGCAGTCCATGTTGACGCAGATACGCCACGGGCCGCGCGCCGTGTTGACCACCACGATGGGGGCACCGCACTCGGGGCAGGTCTCACCCGTCGCCTCGAGCTTGCCGCGCGCCGGCAGCGGATAGCTCACGCCGCAATCGTCATAGTTGGTGCAGCGGATAAAGCGCTTGCCGCTCTTCTCGCTCTTGTGCGCGATCAGATCGCCATGGCGTCCTGCCTCGGCGCACACCTTGCACTCGCCCAC
Organism: Sodaliphilus sp.; assembly: GCA_963657575.1. Classification (GTDB taxonomy): domain Bacteria; phylum Actinomycetota; class Coriobacteriia; order Coriobacteriales; family Coriobacteriaceae; genus Collinsella. The sequence goes on along the minus strand of CAVKNR010000004.1, from coordinate 1,320 downwards.
CTTAAGATCGGGCTCGTAGTTGGTGGGGCACGTGGGGTTCACGCAAATCTCGAAGGCCTTCTGGCGGAACGGCTGGCACTTAATGCGCGGCGCGCCGCACTCGGGGCACACGGCTGCCTCGCCCTCGAGCGGGCTCACCTTGACGCCGCTCGGCACCGGATAGGTCACGTCGCAGTCGGGCCAGCCCATGCAGCCAATGAAGCTGCCACGGGTCTTGGCGCTCGTCTTCATAACCAGGTCCTTGCCGCACTTGGGGCAAGCGCCCACGCGCGCATCGGCCGTGACGGCGTCGCTGATGGCGTCGCCCAGCTCCTGCGTGTGCTTGAGCAGCTCGTCGAGCACGCCAGCCAGCAGCGCGCGCGAATGGGTCACGACATGCTCTTCGGTGTCCTCGCCGCGCTCCACGCGAGTCATGTCGCCGTCGAGCTCGCTGGTCATATCGGGGCTCGTGATGCGCGGGGCAAACTGCGACAGCGCGTCGATGATGGCGATGCCCAGCTGACTCGGCTCCACGGGATCGTTTTTGAGGTAGCGCACGGCGTACAGGCGCTCGATGATGCTCGCGCGTGTGGACTTGGTGCCCAGGCCGCGCTTTTCCATCTCCTGCACGAGCTTGCCCTGGCTGTAGCGCGCGGGCGGCTCGGTCTGCTTGGCCTCGAGTTTAATGTCGAACACGTCGACCGTATCGCCCTGCTCCAGCGGCGGCATCTGCTCATCGCGCTTGAGTCCATACGGATACGCCTCGCGGAAACCCGGGGTCACGAGCACATCGCCCGAAGCCACGAACGGCTCACCGTTCACGTCGAGCTCGAGCTTGGTGTTCTCGATGGTCGCGGGCCCCATGAGCGTTGCCAGAAAGCGGCGGGCGATGAGGTCGTAGAGCTTACGCTGGCCGCCGTCGAGCGTGGACGGATCGCCCTCGCCCGTGGGGTAGATAGGCGGGTGGTCGGTGGTCTCGACCTTGCCACGCGTGGGCTTCATGGGACCGGCGAGTACCTTTTTGCACACGGGTGCCAGCGCCGGGTTAATCTTTGCCAGGTCGCTCACCACGGCGCCCAGATCGAGCGTCGCGGGGTACACGGTATTGTCGACACGCGGGTAGCTGATGAGGCCCGCCATGTAAAGGGACTCGGCGATGCGCATGGTACGCGCAGGCGAGATACCCTCGGCTGCAGCGGCAGCCTGCAGCGAGGTGGTCGCAAACGGCGTGGGCGGCTGCTGCTTGCGCGAGCGCTTGGTCACCGCGGCGACGGTTGCCGTCGTAGCGCCGTCAACGTGACCGTACGCCATCTCAGCAGCATCCTTGTCGGTAAAGCGCGC